>CALERM010000140.1 GCA_937907715.1 uncultured Clostridia bacterium | reverse complement strand
CCGGACGCACGGCGTTTTCCATCTATCGTTTTGATGATAGAGACAAAAACGTTCTCGCGTGGCTGATTTTTTGCGGTGCATACCTTATTTCCGGTTGGCTGGCAGGTGGAATCTACTACCGCTACTATCCGACTGTCAAACTTGCCGCGTGGACGCCATTGACGATCAGCTTCATGTTCGTGTATCTGGCACTCGTTCTTACCCCCGTGATTCTCGACCGAAAGGAGGACAGACAGTGGAAGTCTTTACAATCCGAAACCTGAATTTTGCCTACCCGGAACAGGAAAAAAGCGCGATTACCGATCTGTCGCTGTCCGTCCAGCCGGGTGAGTTTCTGGTGCTTTGCGGCCCCTCGGGCTGCGGCAAAAGTACGCTTCTGCGGCAGCTGAAAACCGTTCTCGCCCCGCACGGCAGACGTTCCGGAGAAATTCTGTTTGAGGGAAGAAATCTTGATTCCCTTGACCAACGCGAACAGGCAGAAAAAATAGGCTTTGTTCGACAAAGCACGGAAAATCAGATCGTGACAGATAAGGTCTGGCATGAACTGGCGTTCGGACTGGAATCCCTCGGCTATGACACGCCGACGATTCGCCGCCGCGTTGCGGAGATGGCAAGTTTCTTTGGCATCCAGACGTGGTTTTATAAGCCGGTCAAGGATTTGTCCGGCGGTCAAAAACAGCTCTTAAATCTTGCGTCTGTGATGGTTTTGCAGCCGAAAGTTCTGATTCTCGACGAGCCGACGAGCCAGCTCGACCCTATTGCCGCGTCGGACTTCCTTGCCACCCTTGGCAAGATCAACCGTGAGCTTGGCACGACGATCATTTTAACCGAACACCGTCTGGAAGAAGCGTTTGGCTTTGCGTTGCGCGTCGCGGTCATGGACGGCGGCAAGCTCCTTTGCACCGGAACCCCGGCAGAAGTGGGCGCGGAATTAAAAGACCGCGGCAGCGCGATGTTCCTTGCGATGCCCGCCGCCATGCGTATCTGGAGCGCAACGGATTCCGCAGCGCCCTGCCCCATCTCCGTCTGTGACGGACGGAACTGGCTGCTGGATTACGCGAAATCGCACGAGCTGAAAGCCGTCCCCGAAACGCAAAGCCCCACGCCGAATGGCGAAACCGTTGTCTCGGCGCAGGAATTGTGGTTCAAATACAATGAAGATGCCCCCGACGTGGTAAAGGGGCTGTCCTTGGAGCTTCACAAGGGCGAATTTCTGGCGCTGCTCGGCGGCAACGGCACGGGCAAAACAACGTCCATGCGGCTGCTCGCCGGCTTGCGGAAAGCCTATCGCGGGGAGCTGAACATCACCGGCAGCGTTGGTATGCTGCCCCAAAATCCGCAGGCGCTGTTTGTAAAAAATACTGTGCGGGAAGATCTTCTGGAAATCCTCCCGAAAGCGGAACGCAAATCCGAACGTCTTGCGCAGGTCGTTTCCCTCTGCAAGCTGACCGACCTGCTTGACCGCCATCCCTACGATTTATCTGGCGGCGAACAGCAGCGCGCCGCGCTGGCGAAAATTCTGCTTCTGAATCCGGATATTCTGCTCCTTGACGAGCCGACAAAGGGCTTGGACGCGGAGTTCAAGCAGGTCTTCGGACAGATTTTACGGGCGCTGCAAGCATCTGGCGTGGCGATTTTAATGGTAAGCCACGACATCGAGTTCTGCGCGAAGTACGCCGACCGCTGCGCCCTGTTCTTCGACGGAAACATCGTCACCGAAGCCGAACCGAGAACGTTTTTCTCGGGCAACAACTTCTATACAACCGCTGCAAATCGTATTGCCCGCGACGTGCTGCCT
>CALERM010000139.1 GCA_937907715.1 uncultured Clostridia bacterium | reverse complement strand
CAATCGCGGAGCCTGCGTAGGCAGCCAGCGCGACGGGGGGCGTAATGTCGGCGACGATGCCGAAATAAAACACGAAGAAGTGCGCTGCGACCAGCGGGAAGCCCATTTTGATCAGAATCGGCGCGCAGGTGGAAGCCATGATGCAGTAGTTCGCGGTGGTGGGAACGCCCATGCCGAGAACGATGCAGCAGACCATGGTCAGGATCAAGCCGATGAAGGTTGCGGAGCCTGCGAGCTGGACGATGGCATTAATGAGGATCGAGGCAAGACCTGTGACGGTGATGCAGCCGGCGATCATGCCCGCAATCGCACAGGCGACGGCGACGGTGATGGCGCCCTTTGCGCCAGCTTCCAACGCTTCAAAGATCTTTCTGAAGGTGAGGCGCTCGTCCTTGTTCAAAAAGCCGACAACAATGGCAGCAAGGATGGACACGGCAGCGGAGAACTGCATGGTCTTTGCACCCGTGGAGACGAGCCAGACCAGAAGCACCAGCGGGGCAAGCAGATAAATCTTTCTGAGAAGATCGCCCCACTTGGGCATCTCGTCTTTCGAAAGACCCTTGAGTCCAAGCTTCTTCGCTTCCAGATGGACGGCAATGAAGATGCCCGTGAAATAGAGAACTGCCGGCAGAATTGCCTTGACGGCGACCTGCGCATAGGGAAGGTCCATGTATTCTGCCATCAGGAACGCAGCCGCGCCCATGATGGGGGGCATGATCTGACCGCCGGTGGAGGCGGCAGCTTCGACTGCGCCTGCAAAGTCCGGATGGTAGCCGGTCTTTTTCATCATGGGGATGGTAACGGAGCCGGTGGTGACGGTGTTGCCGACGGAAGAGCCGGAGACCATGCCGCACAGCGCCGACGAGATGACCGCGACCTTTGCAGGTCCGCCTGCCGACCAGCCGGCCAGACGATTCGCCAGAGCAATGAAGAAGTTCGCGATGCCGGTGCGCTCCAGGAACGCACCGAAGATGATGAACAGGACGATGTAGGTGTAGCAGACGTTGATCGGTGTGCCAATGACGCCGTTCGTGGTGTAGAAGAGCTTGTAGACGACGTTCTTGAGCGCCTGATAGAGACTCGGGTTATAGCTCAGCTGGTTATAGAACGTGTAGGCAAGCAGCACGCCGAGCACGCACAGAATCGGAACACCCACGCAGCGGCGGCACAGCTCAATGAGAATCAGAATGCCGACTGCGCCGATGATCACGTGGTGCGTCTGGATGCGGGTGGCGAGCTTGATGATGGGCAGTGCATTGAAGGCGAAGTACAAAAAGCAGCCTGTGCCAATCAGCATCAGAACGATATCGTACCACGGCATGGAGTTGACCTTCACATGCCCCTTTTTGACGGGGTAGGTCAGAAAGCCGATAAAGACGATCATCGCCAGGAACGCGGCAAGGCGCGTCTCGGGCAGACCGGAGAAAAACAGCGTCATGCCGATGCAGTACAGGCTGAACGCGACCATGAGGATGCCGACAACCCAGCGCTGCCAGCCCTCCCAGACGCGGGTATTGGACTCGCGGTCGTATTTGCGCATGACTGCGTCGAGATCAGCCTGCATCTGATCGTCGAGACCGGAGACCGCTTTAACAGCATCGTTGGGATCTTTTTTCGTGGTGGACATACGATTTCTCCTTTGAATTCGGACTCACGGCAGCAGCCGCGGCAGGGGAAATATGCGTTTGGACAGCGCCAGCTACGGCAGAAAGATCTGCCGTAGCTGGAAAATCGGTGTTTCGCGTGAAGGATGCGTGAAGATTATTTGGTCGGGACGGTGTAGCCCTTTTCTGCAAAATACTTTGCAGCGCCAGGATGATACGGGACGGAGGTGACGGAGGCGGCAAAGTCCAGATTCAGCTCGCCGTATTTTGCGTGGCTGGAAACCTCGGCTGCGGCGTTGTCGAACAGATCCTTCGTGAATTTGTAGATGGCGTCCTCGGAGACATCGTCGCGCGCAAGAATGACTGCGCCGACTGCAACCGTGGTCACATCGCCGTCGGTGCCGTAGACGTCGGCGGGGATGACGTTCCTGGTGTAGTAGTCGGAGGTTTTGCACAGCTCTTCGATGTGCGCGTCGTCCAGAGAGACGAGGTAGACGTCCTTGGTGGTTGCAAGGTCGGTAATGGCGGTCGTGGGAGCGCCGGCGACGATGAACGCCGCGTCAATCTTGCCGTCCTTGATGTCGTTGGCGCTGTCGCCGAAGGACTGATAGGTCGGGGTGATGTCCGCCTCGGTCAGACCGTAGGCGCCGAGAATGTCGATGGCGTTGAAGTAGACGCCGGAGCCTGCTGCACCGATGGAGACGCGCTTGCCCTTGAGGTCTTCGACGGTCTTGATGCTGGAGTCGGTGGTCACGATCTGAACCTGCTCCATGTAGAGCGCTGCAACGGTGGAGAAGCAGTCGATTTTGCCGGTTTCTTCAAACAGGTTCGTGCCGTTGTAGGCGTAAGCCATAACGTCGGACTGGCAGAATGCAAGCTCGGCGTTGCCGTCCTGAAGCTCCATGATGTTCGCCTGCGAGCCGTTGCCGACGAGACCGACGACGTTGACGCCGGCGTTGTTCGTGGCGTGCTGGGCGATGACGGAGCCGAAGGCGTAGTAGGTGCCGGATTCACCGCCGGTGACGAAGCGGAGTTTCTCGCCGGAAGAGGCGTTCGATGCGGTCGAGCCGGATTCGGCAGGAGCCGCGGTTTCCGTGTCGCCGCCGCAGGCGGCAAGCGTGAGCAGCATAAGAACTGCAAGCAGCAATGCGATCAGTTTTTTCATGAATATTCCTCCTGTGTGTGCGCAGGGCGCACAGCTTTCTTTTTCTGCCAACTACTATACAGGATGGAACTGCATTTTGCAAGAGCTAAAAATGTGAATTTTGAAAAAAATATTCCTGCAAAATTCAAAAAACTCAAAAAATGAGACTAGATATGCAATTATCACGAAGAAAGTGATTCAAAATGAATGACAGCATGCAAAATAGAAAGGAAGAAGACGGGAATACATGCAAATGCAGGATGAATAATATACGAATACAACGCATAAAAAACCCGGAAGGCGTCTGCCATCCGGGTTTTTCCTGAAAATGTGATTGCTGCTGGCGCTCAAAGCGCCTGCGATTGCAGAAGCTCGCACAGATCTGCTGCCACGGCGGCACACTGCGGCGTCTGGCGTACACGCGCGCACAGCTCGTCCAGTGTGAAGCGGCTGCCGCGGAAGGCGGCTGCCAGGGGTGCTGCGAACTCGGCGTCCATTGCGTCGGAGTAGACGGCAGCGTCCTCGCAGCAGCCGTTTTTCACAAGCAGCTGCACCGTTACCTCCCCCCAGGGGAAGCGGCGGGCGCACTCGAACGTACACGGGACGCTCTTGCCGTAGTTCCAGTCGAAGCTCGAAAAGCGCAGGTAGCGTTTTTCAATCTCCGCTTCGTCAAAATCAGCCTCTGAGAGCATGGAAGCTTTCAGACCGTAGACCGTTTCTGCGGCTTTTACCATTGCGTCTGCCATTTCGGCGACACTAAGTGTCGGGCGAAGCTCGGTGAGATTGATGACGCGCGAACGGACGGACGCGACACCCTTGCTCTCAAGCTTGACCTTCGACGGTGTGAGGTACTTGCCGAGGTTTGCCATGTCGACGGAAAGCAGCAGCGTTCCGTTGTGGAACGAGCAGCCGTTGTGGCTGTAGAATGAGTTGCCGGAGAATTTGCAGCCGTTGGTCAGAATGTCGTTTCTGCCGGAAATTTCGGCGGGGATGCCAAGAGACCGGCATGCTTCGACAATGACGCTCTGCTGACGGCGCAGGTCATAGTCCTGCGTGCGAAGAGAGAAGGTAAAGTTGAGGTTTCCCATGTCATGGTACACGGCGCCGCCGCCGGAAAGACGACGCGCCAACGTTCCGCCGTCGCGCTCCAGCTCTGCCGTGCGGCACTCTGCCCAGGCGTTCTGGTTGCGTCCGATGACAACAGTGTGCCGGTTCTGCCAGAGGTAGACGATCAGGGTATCGTCCGGCACCGTATCCGTTAAATATTCCTCGATGGCGAGGTTTCGGTGCGGGTTGGTACCCGTACCAATGAAAGCCTGTAAGTGTCTGATCATGCCTCGAAATGATACCGGAGAATCATATTTCTCGCTGCGCCAACCTCGTCCAGACGGCGGACCGGGGTATTGTGCGGCGCGGTGTGAAGCGCCTCGGGGTCCGTGTACGCCATGTCATAGAGCTTGCAGTAGATGTCGCAGACCTCGTCCATGAGCTGCTTGGACTCTGTCTCGCAGGGCTCGACCATGAGCGCTTCGTGGACAATGAGCGGGAAGTACATTGTGGGCGGATGGAGGTCAAAGTCGAGCATTCCCTTTGCCACATCCAGCGCGGAAACGCCGGTTTCTTTATGAAGCCGCGTCAGGTTCATGACGAATTCGTGCATGCAGATCTCGTCATACGCCATATCGAACTTCGTCTTCAGGCGCGCCATCATGTAGTTGGCGTTGAGAACGGCGTTCTTTGCCGCCTCGGAGATGCCGGTCTTACCGAGCGTAAGGACGTAGGTCAGCGCCTTGATGCAGACATCGAAGTTGCCGTAGAACATCTTCACGCGGCCGATGGACTTCTCGGGATAGTCGAACGCAAACGCGCCGTCCTTCTCGACGACCAGCGGACCCGGCATGTACTTGCGCAAAAATGCCTTGCAGCCGACCGCACCGGCACCGGGACCGCCGCCGCCGTGCGGCGTTGCGAAGGTCTTGTGGAGGTTGGAGTGGATGCAGTCAAAGCCCATGTCGCCCGGACGGACAACGCCCATAACGGCGTTGAGGTTTGCGCCGTCGTAGTAGCACAGACCGCCCGCATCGTGGACAATCTTCGTGATCTCGAGAATGTTCGGGTCGAAGATGCCGACGGTGTTGGGGTTGGTGAGCATCAAGCCTGCGGTATCGGGACCGACAGCTGCGCGCAGTGCGTCCAGGTCAACACCGCCCTTGTCGTTGGAGGCGATGTTCACGACCTGATAGCCGCACATCGCCGCCGTTGCGGGGTTGGTGCCGTGGGCAGAGTCGGGAACAATAATCTTCGTTCTCGCCGTGTCGCCGCGGTCGGTGTGATACGCCTTGATCAGCAGAACGCCGGTGAACTCGCCGTGTGCGCCTGCTGCGGGCTGGAAGGTAACGGCGTCCATGCCGAACACCTCGCCGAGTTCGCTGCCGAGCGTGTGAAGCGCTTCCAGCGCGCCCTGCGCGGTCTCGACGGGCTGTAACGGATGCAGCTGCGTAAAGCCGGGCAGCGCCGCCATGTCCTCGTCGATCTTCGGGTTATACTTCATCGTGCACGAGCCGAGCGGATAGAAGCCGTCGTTCACACCGTGGATGCGCTTGCAAAGCGCGGTGTAGTGGCGGGTCAGCTCGTTTTCACTCACATGCGGCAGGTGAAGCGGGGTAGTGCGCTCGGTCGGGAGGGTGTACTCCGGAACGTCGCATGCGGGCAGAAGGTGCAGGCAATGACCCGGTGCGCCCTGTTCAAAAATCAGCTTCATTTGCCAAGCACCTCCTTTACGATCGCGACCACTTCATCAAGCTTTTCTTTGCTGACGAGCTCCGTGACACACCACAGAATGCCGCCGTCGACCTCGGCGCCGCCGAGGATATTCTTCTCTGCCAGCGCATCGAGAATCTTCTTGCGGCAGTTCGGGCAGGCGGTTTCGGTGACGAACTCATGGAAGAACTCGCCGGTGTATTTCAGCTTGCAGCCGATTTTCTCCAGCTCGGAGGCGAGGTAATGCGCCTTCGAGGTGCAGAGTCTGGCGCACTGCTTCATGCCGTCTTCACCCATCGCCGTCATGTAGATGCCGGCAGTGAAGGCACACAGCGCCTGATTCGAGCAGATGTTGCTGGATGCCTTTTCACGGCGGATGTGCTGCTCACGCGCCGAGAGCGTCAGCACGTAGCCGGTCTTGCCGTCGACGTCTTTCGTCTCGCCGACAATTCTGCCGGGGAGTTTGCGGGTCATGGCGCTGGTGGTTGCCATGAAGCCGAGGTACGGACCGCCGAACGCAGTGTCCAGACCGAGCGGCTGACCGTCGCCGACAGCGACGTCCGCGCCGACCTCACGCGGGGTGGGCAGCAGCGCGCAGGCGATGGGGTTGACGCCCATGACGAACTTTGCGCCAGCAGCGTGGGTAATTTCGCCCAGCGCGACGGTATCTTCGATCTGACCGAAGAAGTTCGGCTGCTGGACATAGAAGCACGCGGCGTTGTCGCCGAGCGCTGCCTTCAGAGCCTCCGGATCGGTCTTGCCGTCCTTTGCCGGGACGACATGCAGCTCCGTGTTGGAAGCGAAGCAGTAGGTCTTCATAACCTCGATGACCTGCGGATTGGTGGTTTCGGAGACGTAAGCGACGGTGCGCTTGCGGTCCTTGCACATCGGAATGGTCTCTGCGGCGGCGGTTGCACCGTCGTAATGGGACGCATTCGAGACGTCCATGCCGGTCAGCTCGCAGATCATGGTCTGGAATTCAAACGTGCCCTGC
>CALERM010000138.1 GCA_937907715.1 uncultured Clostridia bacterium | reverse complement strand
GGAGGAATATTCCCTCGAGGATATCATGAACGAATTCGGCGGCTGGAGCAAGCGGTCAGAGCCCGAGGCGCCGCCGCTTGATACAGCGCAGACTTTGCCGGAGCAGAAGCCGGAGCAAAGCGCACCGGCAGAAGAAGTGGACGCGCCGGACACGAAAATTGTCCGGTTCCCGGCGCAGGCGAAGCGCGTCCCGGAAGAAAAAGAAGAGAAGCCGCCCAAAAATCCGGCGGACTTCACCGGGCAAACCATCCGCTTTACGCCGATTCGCGACGAGCAGACGCAGTCGGCAGAAAAGCCGAAGATCTGGACCTATCAGGCAGAGCCCGACCCTGAGCCCGCGCCGCCGAGCGACCCCAAAGAGGCAAAGAAGGCGGCACGGCGCGCGCAGCGCGTGCAAAAAGAGGCGCAGAAACGGCACAAGCAGCTGGAGCGTCATCAGAAGCAGCAGGCAAAGCGTGCCGAGCGCCGCAAGGAGCTGCCCGAGCGCGAGTTTTCCGACTGCCGCGCGGCATATGCCTACTACGCGCAGGGGACATTCCAGCGGCTGCGGCTGCTTGCGAGTATCCTGCTGGCGCTTGTGTCAATCGGGCTTTGCTACGCGGCAAGCTACCCGATCGGAAGCTACGATTTTACGGCGAACGCGGAGAGCCTTTCGCGCATGCTTCTTATTATAATGGTTGTGCAGGCGTTTGTCGCCTGGGATGTGGCGCTGCGCGGGGTGCGCGCGGCGTGCAGGCTTCGCTATGACCACGCGAGCATGCTGCTGGTGCTGACCATCGCCTGCGCGGTGGACGCGGTGATTGCCATCCGAGACGGGCGCATTGCGTTCTGCCCGGCGGTGACGCTGCAGTGGTGCGTGGCGCTGTTGGGAGAGTATTCGATGCAGCTGGCGAAGCTGCGCACGCTCAAGGCGGCATGCTCGATGAACGAGCCGAAGGCAGCGGTCCGCGAGGAAAAGGCGTGGCACGGTGAGGACTGCATTTTCAGAAGCGATGCGAACATCGGAGAATTTGTCCGCGAGCTGGAAATTCCCGATGCGGGCAGCCGGATGATGCGCATCTACGCGCCGGTTCTGACGGCTGTGACGCTGGGGCTTTCCGTTCTGAGCATGCTCCAGGCGGAAGACAGCTTCCTCTGGGCGTGGACGGCGCTGATGATTGCAAGCTTCCCGGCGGGCATGTTCCTGAGCTTCTCGCGTCCGTTTGCCGCGCAGGCAAGGCGGCTTTCGCGCGCGGGCGCGGCAGTCGGCGGCTGGTATGGAGCGAGAATGCTCGGCGGCGAGTGCGGCATTGCAATTGAAGACGCGGACCTGTTCCCACCGCAGAATGTCACGCTTAACGGCATGAAGATCTACTCCGACCGTTCGGTCAGCCAGATCATCGGCTTTGCCA
>CALERM010000137.1 GCA_937907715.1 uncultured Clostridia bacterium | reverse complement strand
GCGGCACGAAGCTGTCGACCTCGTCGGTCATCAGCAGCACATCAAAGCCCTTTTCCGTGAGCTTTTCCAGCTGCGGCAGCTGAGAAAGTCTCTGCCGGTTTTCGCCGCTGGCAAAATAAATGTACTTCTGTTCCTCCGGCATGGCATCCGCGTATTCCTTGAACGAAACGAGCTTGTTCTGCTTATGCGACCAGTACAGCAGCAGATCCTGCAGCAGCTCCTTCTTCGCGCCGTAATCGTTCAGCACGCCGTATTTGAGCTGCATACCGAATGCCGCATAGAACTTTTCGTATTTCTCGCGGTCGGATTCCATGAGCTTTGCCAGCTCTGCTTTGATCTTTTTTTCCAGGTTCGCCGCAATGAACTTGAGCTGGCGGTCGTGCTGGAGCATTTCACGCGAAATATTGAGACTCAGATCCTGCGAATCGACCACGCCGCGCACGAAGCGGAAGCAGTCCGGCAGCAGCTCTTCGCAGTTTTCCATGATCATGACGCCCGAGGAGTATAGCTGCAAGCCCTTCTTGAAATCCTTCGTGTAGAAGTCATACGGCGCTCTGGCGGGGATGTACAAAAGTGCCTTATACGTCACCGCGCCCTCGACGCTCACATGAATCGTCGCAATCGGATCTTCGAAGTCGAAGAACTTTTCCTTGTAGAAATTGTTGTATTCCTCCGGCGTGATGTCCTTCTTTGCCCGCTGCCAGAGCGGCACCATCGAGTTGAGCGTCTCATTTTCCGTGTAGGTCTCATACTCGGGCTTCTCAGAATCCTTTGTGTCTTCTTTCATCCGCGACTTTTCCATTTCGAGCTTGATCGGATAGCGGATGTAATCCGAGTACTTCTTAACCAGCTTCTGAAGCTCCCAGGTCTTCAGGAAGCGCGAATACTTCTCATCCTCGGTATCTGCCTTGAGCGTCATAATCACGTCCGTACCGGCGCCCTCTCGCTCTGCAGGCTCCATGGTGTAGCCGTCCGCGCCCGAAGAGGTCCACTTCCATGCTTCCTCGGAGCCGTACTTTTTGGAGATCACCGTCACGGTGTCCGCCACCATGAACGCCGAGTAGAAGCCGACGCCGAACTGACCGATGATGTCGATGTCGTCCTGCTTTTCCATATCCTTCTTGAACTGGAGACTGCCGGACTTGCAGATCGTGCCGAGGTTGTTTTCCATCTCGTCTTTGTCCATGCCGATGCCGTTGTCACTCACGGTAAGCGTCCGGCTGGGCTCGTCAACCTTCAGCTGGATTGCAAAATCGCTGCGGCTCAAGCCGACCTTTTCGTCCGTCAGCGCCTGATACGCCAGCTTATCGATGGCGTCGGAAGCGTTCGAGATAATCTCCCGCAGGAAAATCTCCTGATGGGTATAGATCGAATTGATCATCAAATCCAGAAGCCGCTTTGACTCCGCCTTGAACTGTTTCTTTGCCATATATCTTCACGTCCCGTATTGGTAGTATTAGCACTCCGTTCATTTGAGTGCTAAGCTTATTATACCGCACCCTTCCAATTTTGCAACCCCTTTGCGCAAAATTCACAAAGCGTTAAAAAACGAAGAGCGCTTTTTCCGCGCTCTTCGTCTGCATTTATTTCGAAGCACCGGCTTCTTTGAAAGATTTATCCAATGGCGTCCTTGACCACACGCTGGAAATTCAGGCGCGCAATCTTCTCCATCTCTTCCTTGCTCATGCCCATCTTCTCGAAGCAGGCAAAAAGGTTCGGAATTTCGGAGCAGTTCGCAAGACCCTTCGTGCAAGGGCTGCCGGTGTCGGTCATGGTGCCCATGGTGTCGGGGTTGTCGATGAACTCGAAGAAGTCGAAGCCGCAGCCGACGTGGTCGATGCCCATGACGTCGATCATGTGCGCCGCGTGCTGGGCGAGCTTTTCGACGGTCTGCTTTTCAGGATCATCGTCGATGAACAGGTTAAAGGCGTTCAGACCGACGACGCCGTTGACGTCGCGGATGGCGCGGAGCTGATCGTCCGTCAGGTTGCGCGGCACGTTGCACATGGCGCGGCTGTTGGAGTGCGAGGCTACGAACGGCTTCTGCGTGATCTTCACCAGATCCCAGAAGCCCTTGTCGTTCAGGTGTGACACGTCCAGAAGCATTCCCTTTTCCTGCATCCGGCGGACGGCTTCCTTGCCCAGATCGGTCAGACCGTAGTCCTTGCCCGAAAGAGCGCCTGCGCCGAGGTCATTTGCCTCGTTCCACGTCAGAATGCCGTGGCGGCAGCCGAAGTCATAGTACCGGTCGATCCAGCTGAGGTCTTTTCCCATCGCGGCCATGCCCTCGATGCCGATGAAGATGTAGATCACGCCGTCGGCGTTGGCCTGCATCATCTCGTCATACGTGTGGACGATGCGGAAGGACCTGCACTCGGCGATCTCCGCCTTTGCAGCGGCCATGATCTGCTCGGTGCGCTTGACATAGTCGACGTCATATGGGGGGTCGACCCAGATGACGAAAATGCTGCCCTCGACGCCGCCCTTGCGAAGACGCTCTAAATGGCAGCGGTCAAATACGTTGGTCTCGCCGTTCAGGCGGCGCGTTGTGACATCACACCAGATGTCAGAATGTGCATCAAAATACATTCGTTTCCTCCAAAAAAAGTCAACCGGCGTGCCTCCGGTAAGAGGCACGCCGGAGCGAATCATGTAAAGCTTCTCTCAGCGGTTACGCGCCGAGGATAATGCCGACAATGGTGCCGAGGTAGTTGCCGATGACGTAGCCGAGAACGCCGACCAGCATCGCCGGGCCAACGAGTCTCGTCCAGCCCTGGGAGATCGCCATACCGGCAGCCGTCGTCGGGCCGCCGATGTTGGCGTTGGAGGCGATGATCGCGTCTTCCAGATCGGACTTGAAGAGCTTCGCGCCGATGAAGCAGAAGAGCATATTCACGCAGACCATGATCGCCGTCAGGACGAGCAGCAGCGGGGACTTTGTCAGAACGGTCATGATGTTGGCGGGAACACCGATGACGAACAGGAACAGGTAAATGAGGTAGGTGCCGATTTCCTGCGAGCCGTGCATCTTTTCAACCTCTTTGTGGCAGAAGGTCGCAACAATCACAGAGATGGTGGTGATCCAGACGTACTGGCTGCCGAAGAACTGACCGACGAAGTTGAGGAAGGGGTTGCCCGAGAAGCCGGAGAACAGACCGGAGATGATGCGGGAGACCCAAACGACCAGAATGGCATATGCGAAGTTGAACGCGATATCCTTCAGGGAGATGTCCTTGCGGGACCAGAACGCAGCAGCCTGCGTCTGCGCAGCTTCCTTGGAGGTACCCGCCTCGACCTCGTCGATATGCGGATGACGGAAGTGCTTGCGGAAGAACCTGGAGCCCGCGAAAGCGATCAGAACGAAGAAGTAAGCCGCCATCAGCAGGTTATCTGCAACGGTTGCCGCTGCGGTGAGATCATCACCGGCAGCATACTGCGCAGCCATAGCCGCGAAGTTGACGCCGCCGCCGATGTAGGAGCCAGTCATCATGGAAGCGACCTTTGCAAGACCCTGTGCGTCGCCGAACGGACCGCGCAGGACATAATATGCGATGAAAGCGCCGACAACCGTGCCGACTGCGCCGATCAGGAAGACGATCAGCATCCGACCCGTGTCCTTCCAGACGCGACTGAGGTTGCACTGCAGAAGCAGCAGCGGAATTGCCATCGGAACGATGACGCCCCAGACGATATCGTCATACAGCGCGGAGTTGGTGGGGATAACGCCGAGGTTTGCAAGCACCATAGCCATGATCAGCGCGATGATAGCGCCGGAGACCTTGGACGCCCACTGGTATTTCTGCTCGAGGAAGATGGACAGCGCGACGCCGATACACATGACGCCCATCAGACCCCAGATGTTGTCTGCGGCAATCAGGGTATGACCCAGAAGCTTTTCAAATAATGTCATAATGTTTTCCTCCGATTCCTTTTCCCATTCAATTGTCTCTAAAAAACTTTTGCCTGGTTCTGTGTCGTTCTGACGGAGCCGGCTTTCCATCTGAACCACAGTTTTATTTTAGCGGCTTTGTGTCTGAAAATCAATATTTTTCCGTAAGTCGTCCTCATTTTTTACAAGCAGAGCAATTTTTGGAAGTGCTTCTTGTATAGTTTCTACAAATCCGTACTTTTTTCCTGATTATTTCCTCATGTCCGTCCCTTCCTGACGCCTTTGACGGATAAGTGACCAAAAAATTGTACCCTAAAAATTTTTCAGGTTCTTTGAGGTGTAAAAGTGCCGTTAAAACCGCTGCCCGGCGCAAACGCCTCTTTACGCCCCTTTCCTGCCTGCCGCCGCCCTGCTCCCCGGTTACAGCTCCAATGTCTCCAGATCATCCGGCACAACAAGATTGCCGTGGTAATACGCCTTTCCTTCTTCGGTATAAAGCGCCTTCCGGTTCCCGATGCTCTTGTCCTCCGTGTGGTAAAGCACCAGATTCGGAACGCCCAGCTTTTCGGCAAGCTCGCAGGCGTCCTTGACCGTGGAGTGGTTCTTCTTGTACGGCTCAAAAATATCGCGCTGGGAATACAGGCAGAACGCCTCATGCAGCATCAGCGTGCTTCCCTTGACGTACTCGTATTCCTGCTCGCAGTATGGCTCGTCGCCGCAGCAGGCGATTTTCCGCCCGTCCGCGAGCGTTATGGTAAAGCCGAACTGCTTTGCCTTCGTCGAATGAATGTCGAAAAACTGCACGGGTCTGCCGATAATCTCGCGCGTCTGCCCGTCTTTGACCTCGATGAAGAAGAAGCGTTTATCGACAAATTGCAGCTCCTTCGGCGTCAGAAGCATCTCGGCAAGCTGATGCAGAATCCGGATGACCTCTTCGTGGGCATACAGCCGCGCTTCTCCGTCATATTTGCCGCGCGCCATGTTCTGGCAGATCATGCGCTGCATCCAGACAATGCCGAGCAGATGGTCGATGTGCTTGTGCGTGACAATGATATCGCGCATATCCTGCCACTTGTAGCCCGCATCCTGCAGCCTGCGCAGCAGGAGATTTCCGCCGCCGCCGTCGACCAGAAGGCAGCGCCCCGCTTCCTCCATCACAAAGCAGGTGTTATAGCAGGCGGTCGCCTGCGCGTTGCCCGTTCCGAGAAATGTAATCTTCATAGCTTTGTTCCTTTCCCGCCGCCGGAAGCGCGGCTTTTTTCAGCGCCATCATAACAGATTTTCCCCTGCCCTTCAAGAGCTTTTCCGCATCCTCTTCCTTTCCGTGCCGTTTTGTGGTAAACTATCGGAAATAAGAATTGTTCGAAGGAGAAACCGCATGATTACCATTTCCAATCTTGCCATGCAGTTTGGCGGCAGCGTTCTTTTTAAGCAGGTCGACCTGCAATTTACCCCCGGCAACTGCTACGGCGTCATCGGCGCGAACGGCGCCGGAAAGTCGACGTTTCTGAAAATTCTCTCCGGCGAGCTGGAGCCGACCTCCGGCGAAGTGTTCTTCAAGCCCGGCGCGCGCCTTTCCGTCCTGAAGCAGGACCAGAACCAGTACGACGCCTACCCGATTCTTGATACCGTCATCATGGGCAACCAGCATCTGTACGATATTATGAAGGAAAAGGACGCCCTCTATGAGAAGGACGACTTCACCGAGGACGACGGCATGCGCGCCAGCGAGCTGGAAACCGAGTTTGCAGAGCTGGACGGTTGGGAGGCAGAGTCCGACGCCTCTCGTCTCTTGCAGGGTCTGGGCATCCCGGTGGAGCTGCACTACGACCTGATGGGAAATACCGACCCGCGTCTCAAGGTCAAGGTTCTGCTGGCGCAGGCGCTATTCGGAAAGCCCGACATTATTATGCTCGACGAGCCGACCAACAACCTCGACATTGAGGCGATCAACTGGCTGGAAAACTTCATTCTGGACTACGAAGACAACGGTCTTGTCATCGTCGTCAGCCATGACCGCCACTTCCTCAACACCGTCTGCACGCACATCGTCGATATTGACTACGGCAAGATCAAGATGTACGTCGGCAACTACGACTTCTGGTATGAGTCCTCGCAGCTCATTCAGCAGTTGATCCGCAACAAGAATAAGCGCAACGAGGAAAAGATCGCCGAGCTTCAGACCTTCATTGCCCGCTTCGCCGCCAACAAGGCAAAGAGCAAGCAGGCGACCTCCCGCCGTCGGCTTCTCGACAAGCTCTCCGTCGAGGAAATGCCAGCCTCGTCCCGCCGGTATCCGTTCGTCGGCTTTGAGCGCGAGCGCGAGGTCGGCAAGGACATTCTCTTTGTCACCGACGTCTCCAAAACCATCGACGGCGTGAAGCTTCTCGATAAGGTTTCCTTCATCGTCGGCAAGAATGACAAGATCGCCTTCGTCGGCGAAAACGAGCTGGCGCAGACGACGATGTTCAAAATCCTCATGGGCGAGTTAGAGCCGGACGAGGGCAGCGTCAAGTGGGGGCAGACCGTCACAACGAGCTACCTGCCAAAGGATAATTCCGCATATTTTGACGGGCAGAGTGAGAGTCTCGTCGACTGGATCCGTCAGTTCTCCGCCAAAAAGGACGACGTGTATCTGCGCGGCTTCCTCGGTCGGATGCTTTTCTCCGGCGAAGAGGTTTTCAAGCCCGTGAACGTCCTGTCTGGCGGCGAGAAGGTCCGGTGCATGCTCTCGCGCATGATGCTCTCGGGTGCAAACGTGATTTTGCTCGACCAGCCGACCAACCATCTGGACATGGAGGCAATTCAGGCGGTCAATAAGGGACTTGCCGCTTTCCCGGGGAATATTCTGCTCGCGTCTCATGACCATGAGCTTTTGCAGACGACGTGCAACCGGATTATCGAGTTCCAGCCGGACGGGAAGATCATTGACCGGCTCGGGACGTATGATGAGTATCTGGAGTGGAAGCTTTCCAAATGAGCCGCTTGCCAGCGGCGGGGTTTTGCCGTGGCGGCAAGCGCCAGTTTTAACTGGCAGAAGCCTGCCAGCCCGGTAATTCGACCCCACGCTTCTTAGGGTGTATCTGAAAACTCCCGATGTGACCGGCAGCGAGGATTTTTTGCG
>CALERM010000136.1 GCA_937907715.1 uncultured Clostridia bacterium | reverse complement strand
TAAAGCGCGGCGGCAGAATTTCCGCGACCACGGCGGTTCTTGGTACCGTCATGCAGATCAAGCCCGTCATGCACATGGACAACGACGGGCATCTGGCGAACGTCACGAAGGCAAGAGGGCGCAAGGGCTCGCTCCTCGCGCTTGCCGAGAAGGCGCTGACCACGGCTACGGACCTTCCGTCCCAGACGATGTTCATCTGCCACGGCGACTGCTACGACGATGCGAAATTTGTCGCCGACTATATCCGCGAACGCTCCGCCGTGCAGGATATCATCATCAACTATGTCGGCCCTGTCATCGGCTCTCACACCGGACCCGGCGTCGTGTCCGTCTTCTTCCTCGGCACAGAACGGTAAAACAAAGCGCGCGGAAATCCGACGATTTCCGCGCGTGTTTTTGTATAGTTGTCAATCGGAGACTTCCTTCTGCGAAGTCTTGGATTTCTCAATCCAGGTAATGCCGAGCAGAATCAGCAGGATCCCAGCCACGCGCAGCCAGCTGAACACGCCGTAGAACACGTAGTCCAGCACCAGCGCCATGCCGAGGTTTCCGACCAGTGCGAGAATCGACGAGACCAGCACGTGCGTATGGAGCGTGCCGATAATGATCAGCACCATCGCCACCAGCCCGCAGACCGCGCCAAGATACACCCCCGCGGGTACGGAAAACACATGCGCGGGCGCAAGCTCAGAAGGATCGGAGGTCATGCACACCAGCGCGAGAGACAAAACCGTCGCCTCGACGTAGTTGATGAGCGCGCCCTTTGCAGTGCCAAAGCACTGCCCCGCCTTGACGTTCATCATTTTGTTGACGGAGTTGAAAAAGCCGTTGACAAAAGCGGCAACATAATATAGAAGCATCTCGTTTCCTCCCGGTCTGTCAGGTACCCAGCACGACGAGCGCAACGCCTGCGGCAAGCAGCACATAGCCCGGCAGCTGCCTGGCGCGGAACTTCTGCACCGGCATGCCAAACAGCCCAAACTGGTCGATCAGCTGCGAGGAGATGATCTGTCCTGCCGTCGAGATGGCGAGCATCACGCCCGCGCTGAGCTTCAGCGTACACCAGCTGCTCGACGCAACAATTGCGATGCCGAACACGCCGACCAGATACACGTACCACGGCGCGCCCCGGAACCGAAGGTCGGTTTTCCTTGCCAGCAGGAACGCCAGCAGCAGAATCAGCGCAATCCCATGGACAAAAAAGCAGATGGCAAACATCGAATAATAGTTTCCGAGCTGCGCGTTCAAAGAAACCATAACGCCCTGCAGGGCGCCCGCAGCGAGCAGCAGAAGATAGTAAAGCATGCACGTGCTTCCTTTCCGAAAAGTTGCCTGTCTATTATACAGAACGTGTCCGCAAAACGCAACCAATCCGCGAAAAAAGCACAAAGATCAGGACTTCGGGGATACACCCTAATTGCCGAGGCAGCTTGCATGTCTGCGGTAGCCCGCGGTGAGCGCTTCTTCGAGCGAGGCAAAATACACGCGGTTGCTTTCGCCCGGCAGCTTGCCGCAGCTGGCAAGGTGGACGACCTTGGAAGACGAATTTCCGACATAGCCGTAGCTGTCCGCCGTCTGAGAAGCGGCGCCGGAAGCTGATGGGGCTTCGTTGGAGGCGGTGGTGATCGTGACGGCGCTGCCGTCGGAGACGGCGATGATCTCGCCGAGCAGATCCGTCCGGTAGACCGGAATGCCGCAGGCGGACAGGCGGTTCAGGGCGGCTTCGGTCGGGTGTCCGTAGTCGTTGTCCGCGCCGACGCTGATGACGGCGTACTGCGGGTGGACCGCCTGCAAAAACTCGGTCGACGAGCTGCCCGCGCTTCCGTGGTGCGCGACCTTCAGAACGGTTGCGGAAACATCCACCCCGGCGGCTAACATATCGTCCTCTGCCTCAAAGCCCATGTCTCCGGTGAATAAGAAGCTTGTCTCGCCGTAGCGCACGCGCGCAACGAGACTTCCTTCATTCGGATCGTCGCCGTAATCCTCCACGGGACCCAGAAACTCCACGCTTGCCTCACCAAAAGCGAAGCTGTCTCCCGCCTGCGGGACGGTGACGGAAATGCCCTGTTCGGCGACGTATTTTGTAACGTCGGAGAAAGCCGTTGTATGCCAGCTGTCGACCGAGCAGTAAAATGCGTCGGTTTGTGTGCTGGCAAGGACGGCGGCGAGCCCCCCGCAGTGGTCCTCGTCCGGGTGCGAGCAGATGACGGCGTCCAGATGGTCGACCTCCAGCTCCTTGAGACGCGCAATCAGCTTCTGATTGTTCTTAACCTTGCCGCCGTCAATGAGCAGCGTTTCCTCGCCGCAGAACAGCAGCGCGCTGTCGCCCTGCCCGACGTCCAGGAAATGAACCTCCAGCTTAGGAGCATCCGTCTGCGCGGCGGCGGACGCCGGAGCAGATGCGGCAGGCTCCGACCGGCTGTCCAGATACCGGCTGACGGCAAGCAGGAGCAGACACAGAACTGCCAGCAGCACAGCTGCGGCTGGCGAACGCTTTTTGGCAGAGCGGCGTTTCGGCATGACAGAACCTCCGAATCCGGGCAGAGACCCGGTTTTTCTTTTATTTTACCGGAAATCGACAGAACTTACAAGCCGGACGCACTGCATTTGCGGCACGTCCGGCTTTCAGAAATTTGTGTGCTTGTTTTACAGCGCGGCAACCTCGGCAAGAACGGTGTCTTCCGTTTCCGCCATCGCCTGCAGGGTTTTGGACAGGAGCGTGTCCAGCTCCCAGCCGAGCTGCTCGGCGCCTCTTGCAATCACATCGCGCGAACAGCCGGCGGCAAACTTCTTATCCTTGTATTTTTTCTTGAGGGACTTGAGCTCCATGTCCTTCGTGCTCTTGCTCGGACGCATCAGAGCCGCTGCCCAGATAAGTCCCGTCAGCTCGTCGCACGCGAACAGAACCTTCTCCATCTCGCGCTCGGGCGCAGTGTCGACGCAGATGCCGTAGCCGTGGGAAACAATCGCGTGAATCATATCCTCCGGTACGCCGCCGTTTTGCAGAAGCTCCACACATTTGACGCAGTGCTGCTCGGGATACAGCTCAAAATCGATGTCATGGAGCAGACCCACGACGCCCCAGTAGTCTGCCTCCGCGCCGTAGCCCAGATCGTTTGCGAACCAGCGCATGACCGCCTCGACCGTCAGCGCGTGCTGCAGGTGAAAATGGTCCTTGTTATACGCGCGCAGCAGCTCCCATGCCTTTGCCCGTTCCATAGAAATCCCGCCTTTCAGGTTTTTCTTTCATCTTACGCATTTTTTCGCGCCTGTCAAGAAAAATTTCCATGCTGCGCGGCTTGACTTTTCGGATGCGATGGCGGATACTGGGAACACACAGAAAAAGGAGGCGGGCAATATGAAGAGTTTGCAGAAGCAGCTGTGCGGTATTGCGGTCCTGATTTTCGGGCTCATCGTGGCTGTCATCGGAACGGGGTTTGGAAATGTACTCAGTCTGATCGGCGGTGTGATCGGGCTTTGGGGACTCGGCATGACGTTCTGGAATCAGGAGGAGACGGCAGAGGAAGATACGCCGGAGGACGAGAACAAATAAATCCCACAAAAACGTTCTGTTTTGCAGGTTGGAAAGCTGTTCGCTTGCGAAAACAGGATGCTTTTGTTTGAAAAATGGTGGTTTTTCTTTGACAATCCCGCACCGGCATGATAGACTAGCGGCAGAGAAAACCATGCAGGAGGCATGTATGACACTGTTAGAGCGTTACCTGAACTACTTATCCCAGATCTGCGAAGGTTCGCGGACGCCGCCCGAGGGCTTTTCGCTCACGAAAACAGGCGACATGGAAAAGGCAATTGAGCTGCAGCAGCAGATTGCCGGACTCGGCATTCCGGAGTTTGTGCGGCGCTGCGCCGCGCAGGATGGGGAAGAAATTTCCGCGCAGGAGCTGGAAAGCTTTGACGCCTCGCAGATGCTCTGCGCGCTGACGCAGATGGATGCGGGCGAAGCGCCGCCTGCGCAGGAAACGCCGGCAGAGGAAGAAGCACAGCCTGAGCCGGTCAAAACCGAAATCCGCGACATCTATGAGGTGTTCTTAGACAGCGTGTGTCTGGAGGACAGCCTGCTTTCCTATCTGATTGACATTTTAAAGCGCGGTGCGAAGGATGAATTTCAGACGCTTTCCCATGCAGCGGCGCGGACGCTTCTGGATATGGACGAGTTTCTGCTCTGGCTCGGCAGCAAGGAAGCCTTCGCCGGTCCCGACGAGCGGGCGTGCGCGGCAATTATGGACGGCTGTCTGAACCGGCTCATGCAGGAGGGGCAGCGGGAGCTTGCCGCGGCGCTTCTTTCCGGCGATGAGACGACCTTCAAGCTGTTCAGAACCCAGGCGCCGGAGCTGGTGCATCTTCCCGACGCGACCTACGAATGGTATACGCAGAACTATCTCGACCGTTATTATCCCGTGCGGTTCATCCTGAGAATGAACGGCGTGGCGTTTCCGGAGTTTCCACAGAAGGAGGAATAACGCATGGACCCCATCTATGTCACCGGTCACAGAAACCCCGACACCGACTCCATCGTCTCGGCGATGGCATACGCGGCGCTGCAGAACGCGCTCGGAAACCGCGAATATGTTGCGGCGCGGCTCGGGCATATCTCCGACGAAACGAAGCTGGTGCTGGACCGCTTCGGCTTTGCGCCGCCGGTGCGCATCCAGACCATGCGCACGCAGGTGCAGGATCTGGACTATGATACGCCGCCCGCTCTTTCGCGCGCGGTGACGATCAGCAGGGCATGGAAGGCGCTGCAGTCCGACCGCAGCATTCCTGCCATTCCGGTCACGAATGACGACGGCACGCTCTACGGCATGCTCTCGCCTTCGGAAATTGCGGAATATGACATGCAGACGATTGCAAACACCTACGCCGAGAATCTGCCGATTTTCAACCTGCTCAATGTGCTCGACGGCAAGATCATCAACGAGGCGGGGTATCTGGTCGACCGTTTGAGTGGCGAGGTGTCGATTGCGCTGCCGCAGCAGAACGAAAATCTGCTGTTTTCCGGCAAGGATTCCATCGTTATCTGCGGCGACCAGGCGGCAATGGCGCGGCGCGCGATGGAAATGAATGTAAATTGCCTGATTGTGTGTCAGGCGGAGCTTCCGGCGGAGCTTCGCGCGATGCAGACAACCACGTGCATCATTGCAACGCCGTTTGATGCGTTCAAGGCGGCGCGCATGATCTATCACGCGATTGAAGCCGGGCGTATCTGCCGCACGGAGGAGCTCGATGCGTTCCATCTGACGGACTTTGTCGACGACGTAAAGGACGTCATGCTGGAAAGCCGCCACAGAAGCTATCCGATTCTCGACGAAAACGACAAGGTCGTCGGCACGATCTCGAGATATCACCTCCTGAAGCCGCGCCGCAAGCGCGTGGTGCTGGTCGATCACAACGAGATGTCCCAGTCGGTGCCGGGACTGGAGCAGGCGGACATTCTGGAGATCATCGACCACCACCGCCTGGCCGATATCCAGACAGGCGCGCCCATCTATTTTAGAAACGAGCCGGTCGGCTCGACGGCGACGATCATTGCCTCCATGTATCAGGAGCGGGGACTTCTCCCGTCTGACCGGTTGGCGGGTCTGATTGCGGCGGCAATCGTGGCAGATACGGTCATGTTCAAGTCTCCGACGTCCACCCAGCGCGACCACCGCATGGCAGAGCGCATGGCGCGCATCGCGAACATCTCGCTCGACGAGCTGGGACAGGCGATCTTCTCGGCGTCGATGGACAACAAGCCGACGGAGTCTCTGCTGTTCGGCGATTTCAAGGATTTCCACATTGCCGACCACGACTTCGGCGTCAGCCAGATCACCTGCATCGACTCCAAGCGTATGATGGAGCGCAAGGACGAGTTCCTGGCGCTGATGAAAAAGACGATGATCGATCGCGGCTACACGCTGATGATTCTGATGCTCACAGACGTGCTGCTGGAGGGTACACAGATTTTGTATCTCGGCGACGAGGAGATTTTCTCGCATGCGTTCAATACGCCGCTTAAGGATCACACCTGCTTCCTGCCCGGCGTGGTGTCCAGAAAAAAGCAGATCATTCCGATGCTCTCGGCACTTTGGGGCTAAAACTTGATCGAAAAAACGTTGTTTTTTCGATCAAAAAGATGCACCCCGACTGCGCGCTCGACGAAGAAAAAAATCCGGAACGTTGTACGTTCCGGATTTTTTTGAAGCGTTTTAGAATGCGTCCGTCTCGGGCAGGATGATGGCGGCGATGATATAGAGCCAAATGCTCAGACCGCCCGCGAGGACAAGCGCCGCCGTAATCAGGCGGATGAGGTTGGAGTCGACGTCAAAATAGTGGGCGATGCCGCCGCACACGCCGCAGATTTTCTTATCGACCGATGCACGGCAAAGTCTTTTGGGTTCCATGGAAGCTTCCTTTCTGCCGCGAATACGCGCGGCTACCGCAAAATGTTGTATTCCGCCTTGACCTGCAAAATCCGAAGCACGCTCTCGTCGATGCGCGATTGAGTGAGCGTTCCGTCATTCAGCGCGGCTTTGACGCCATCGAACGCAGCTTGCAGATCCTGCGGCATGAGAATCATATCGACGCCCGCCTGCAATGCCTTCACCGCCGCCTCACCGGGGGTGTAGTGGTCGGTAATGGAAGCCATCTGGTGGGAATCTGTAATTATGACGCCGGTGAAGCCCAATTTGTTCCGCAGAAGATCCGAAACAATTTTGGAGGACAGATCGCTCGGCGTCTCGTCGCCTACCACCTCCGGCACGCTCAGATGACTCACCATCACAAACGGCGCACCCGCCTCAATGCCGGCGGCGAAGGGCAGAAAATCGCAGCTTTCCAGCTCCTCCTCCGTCTTTTCCAGAATGGACGTTCCGTAGTGGTCGTCGGTGACGGCGCTGCCGTAGCCAGGGAAGTGCTTGAGGCAGGGAATGATTTCTCCTGCCCGGATGCTGCCGGTCATGACACCGACGAGCGACGCGCAAAGCTGCGCATCGGTTCCGAACGAGCGCGAGCCGATGACCGACGAAGCGCCTGCGGACACGTCGGCGACCGGCGCAAAGTCCATGTTAAAGCCGATGGCATGCAGACTGCCGGCAATGTCCTGTCCAGCCTGATAGACAGCGGCAGGGTCTGCCTGCTCGCCGAGCGACTGCAAAGACGGTGACTTCACCGCGCCCATGGCAGCGTTTGCGCCCACGCGGCTGACTGTGCCGCCCTCTTCGTCGGTGCCGAGGAAGAGGGGAATTTTGGCGTAGGACTTCGTATTGTCGAGCATCTCGACGGTCTGCGCACGGTCTTCGAGATTCTTTGCAAAGTAAATGATGCCGCCGACGGGCATTGCCTCGAGCGCCGCTTTCGTCGAGTCGCCCGCGCGCGTGGCAGTTTCCACGCCCGTCAGAAGCTCCGGCGTCACGTAAAACAGCTGCCAGATCTTCTCATCTTCCGTCATGGAGGACAACACCTCCCGCGCGCGTTTGTCCGCATCTGCGGAGATGAGAGTATTTTCGGAAGAAGCTTCTTCCGGTGCGTCCGGATCGGAGGATGTGTCTGGTTCCGGCTCGGACGCCGGTTCGGCGCCGGACGGAAGCTCGCCCTCATACGCCTGTTCCCGGTCCGGCTCGACGGTCTGCCCGTCGGATTCAAAGACGGAATTGGTTTCAATCGTCGTGACCTCCTGCGGCGCCTTCTGCGGCAGCACCTGCACGAGCATATACCCGGCAAGCGCCAGCAGCGCCAGGCAGAACAGCACGATCAAAAGCGTTAAAACAGGATTCTTTCTGCGCCTCATGGCGGCTCCTTTCTTTAATTTGGAAAATTGCTTATTTGTGATATAATGCGTGCGACTGGTAGACCGGCTCGCAGGTGACGTTCATGCCGAGCTTTTTGAAGACGTTCACGTCGACGTCCGATAAGATGACAGACGAATGGACCTCGCCGCCGCGCAGGCTTGACAGCGCCTCCATCGCAAGCTCCGCCGTGGGATTCGTGACGGCGGACATTGAAAGGGCAATCAGCACCTCGTCGGTGTGAAGCCGGGGGTTCGTATTGCCCAGATGCTCGACCTTCAGATGCTGAATGGGCGCGAGGACCATGGGGGAAATGAGATTTACATTGTCGCGGATGTTGGCGAGCGTTTTGAGAGAATTGAG
The DNA here is from genome assembly GCA_937907715.1 of uncultured Clostridia bacterium. Classification (GTDB taxonomy): domain Bacteria; phylum Bacillota; class Clostridia; order Oscillospirales; family Oscillospiraceae; genus CAG-170. Next base: position 914 of record CALERM010000136.1, on the reverse strand, counting down.
AAGTGCCGCGCAGCTTGCACCCATCAGCCCTGAGGTCTTGCCGGTGATGACCCTGCCATCCGGCAGCTCGATGGCGACAGCGGGATTTCCGGTCTGTTCTGCCTTTGCACGCGCGGCGGGAACGGCTTTGCGCATCGTCACGTCCAGATGCAGCGAGTTCATCAGCATCTCCTGCTTGTGAAGCTCCGACGGCGTCGCCAGTCCCTTTCGCACGGCGACGGCGCTTGCAAAATAGCGGCGGATGATCTCCTGGCAGGACGCCTCGCGGCATGCTTCATCGTCGACAATGGCGCTGGCAATCATGTTGACGCCCATATCCGTCGGGCTTTTATAGGGGCACTCGCCGTAGATCGTGCGGAACATGGTCTCGAGCACCGGGAAGATTTCAATGTCGCGGTTATAGTTGACCGTCGTCACGCCGTAGGCGTCGAGATGGAACGGGTCAATCATGTTGACGTCGGCAAGGTCCGCTGTCGCCGCCTCATAGGCGAGGTTCACCGGATGCTTGAGCGGCAGGTTCCAGACCGGGAAGGTCTCGTATTTGGCGTAGCCTGCGTCGATGCCGCGCTGATGCTCCTGATAGAGCTGGCTCAGGCACGTTGCCATTTTGCCCGAGCCGGGACCCGGCGCGGTCACAACGACGACCGGACGCGAGGTTTCGATGTAGTCGTTTTTGCCGTAGCCCTCGTCGGAGACGATCAGCGGAATGTTCGAAGGGTAGTCTGCGATGGGATAGTGCTTGTAGACGCGGATGCCGAGGTTTTCCAGCTTGTGCTGGAACAGCTCCGCCGCGTGCTGCCCGCGGTACTGGGTGATGACGACGCTGCCGACATAAAGCCCGATGGAGCGGAAGGCGTCAATCAGGCGCATGACGTCCATGTCGTAGGTGATGCCGAGATCGCCGCGGCGCTTGT
>CALERM010000135.1 GCA_937907715.1 uncultured Clostridia bacterium | reverse complement strand
GCGCCTGCGACCTTGACGAACTCGCCCTTGTCGCTCAGCTCAACGGAAGAAGGGATGCTGGAAACGATGGTGTACTTCAGACCCGAAACGCTCAGGAAGCCGCCGGACTCCGACGGATACTTCATCGAGCCCATTTCGAGCATGTCGAGAATTGTCTGACCGGTTACTTCCATCTTGCAGGGCAGGTTGCCCCACGGGAAGACGGTGAGAATGTCATTAAGGGTAATGTCGCCGGCTTTGATGGGCGCGCGCAGTCCGCCGCCGTTCATGATGCCGATGTCGGCGTCCATCATGACGCGGAATGCATCCGCCGCAAGATCGCCCAGAGCGGTTTCGGAATTACGAACAAGGCGCTTGTCGCCGTCGTAATCCGGAAGCGTTACGGTGCTCTTTGCCACGACCTTGGAGACGCTGTCCTGGAAGGACGCGATGATGTTATTGACGTAAGCCGCAACGGTCTCATCCTTTGCGGTGTAATCTTTGGCAGAGATCAGCTCGGAGGTGATCGTGCCGTCGGCTGCGATGGTCAGCTTGCCGAGGGTTGCGAGCCTGCCGCCTTCCTGACCTGCTTCGGCGAGGACGACCTCCTTGCCTTCCTTATTGGCGACCTTCGTCGAGATGGTCTCGTGGTCATGACCGTCGAGCACGGCGTCGATGCCGGTGGTGTTGGCGATGACAGCCTTGGAGGTCCATCTTTCGGTGATGCCCTCGTTGCCGAGGTGCGCCAGAGCGACAACATAGTTGGCGCCCGCTTTTCTTGCTGCGTCGACGGTTTCCTGCACGGCGTTATACAGCGCCGAGCCGTCGTCGTCTTCGCAGAAGGAATAGATGTAGTTGCCCTTCGCATCCTGGAAGTATGCGGGGGTGGACGTGACAAAAGTTTCCGGCGTTGCGATGCCGACGTAAGCGACCTTGGTTCCGCCGTAGTCGACGATCTCATACGGCTTGTAGTTCAGCTCCGTCGTGCCGGTGCCGAGATACTTGAAGTTGCAGGCGAGATATTCAAACTTTGCCTGCTTGGTCAGCTTGACCAGCTGGGGAATCTTGTAGTCAAACTCATGGTTGCCGAAGGTGGCGAAATCGTAGCCGACCTCGTTCATGATGTCGACCAGATACGAGCCGCCGGATAGCGTGCCAATAGCGCCGCCCTGAACTGCGTCGCCGCAATCAACCAGCGCCACATAATTGTGGGTCTGCTCCATTTCGGCTTTGTATGCCGCAACGCCGGCATAGCCCATGCCATCGGTTACGCCGCAGTGAACGTCGTCGGTGTGCAGGATGATAATGTCGTTGGATTTTGCGTCTGCCGCGAATGCCGTGGTCCCGAGACCGAGAACCATTACCAGGCAAAGCAGAAGTGCAAGTAGTTTCTTCATAGTATCCTCCTTTTTTTCACTCTCGCAAATGCGAAAGGGTATATCTGAATCATACAACAAAAGCTGAAAAACAGCAATAGGCAGAAGAGGGAAAAATGCGAAAGATTTTCATCATTTCGCACAAAATACACCTGGCTTTCAAAAAATGCATCAGCAACTTCTACAAATTCCGACGCTATTTTACAAAGCTTACAAAAATTTTACGCAAAGAATGCTGAAAAACGCCGCAGCGTACTCTGCGGCGTTTGGTATCAGACACTCTGTCCGGCGACGGCTGCTTCTTTCTCGCAGAACGGCGTTTTGCTTTTGAGCCGGCGCTTCATGAACCGGAAGGTCTCGTCCTCGCCCCGGTCTTTGAGCATGGTAAGAAGGAACCGAAGCTCGCGGATGGTATCCGGGTGCATGAGGCGCGCTTCGTTGGACCGCTCAAAGTAGGAAAGCGCGGAGGCATCTGTGTAGGCAGGTCCCTGATAGGTCTTGCAGGCGGCGATGCGGTCGGCAACCATCTCGGCAAGGTATTTCTGCGGCATGGGAACAGGGGCATACGCCTTCGTCTTCATGTCGAGATCGGTCCAGTATTCCCAGTGGTGGCGGTTGCGGCCCTTGTGGTGCATCCACGCCTCGCTCCAGCCTTTTTCCTCACGCTCGGCGGTGTTGGGGCTTCGGGTGCCCTGATAGTATCTGACGCCGGTGGAAAATTCCACGCGGGAGTATTTGGAAAGGTCATGGGTGAGTCCCTGCCAGTAAAGCCCCATGCGGAAGCAGCCCTGCCGGACCAGACGCCGGTGGCGGTTGACGGTATGAAGATGCCCCAGAAAGTTTTTCATCCTGCGCCTCGCTTCTCGAAAATATGGATTCCGTATATCAGTTTCAGTATACGCTGTCTTCTGAAAAAAAGCAAGCAGTCAAGGTTTCCATCCGCTGCCCTGTATAACGCCATCCGCGTCAAAGCGCCGCCGGATTTCGTTCAGCACCCGCTTTTTATCTGCACTCCAAAGAGGCGCGATCAGGTCGCGCTTTGCACCGTCTCCGGTCAGGCGGTGAATGACGACCCTGGGCGGCAGCACCGCCAGGCAGCGCTCCAGCAGCGTGATATATTCATCCATCGATAAAATCGGCACAAGTCCTTTTTCATACGCCTGCGCCAGATCGGTGCCGTGCAGCACGTGCAGAAGATGCAGCTTTACCCCGTCTACACCGACCTGCCCCAGATGGCGCGCCGTCTGCACGATCATCTCCGGTGTTTCGCCGGGCAGTCCCAGAATCATATGCGCCACGACCTCGATGCTTCGCGCGTGCAGTGTCTGCACCGCCGCATCGAAAACGGGCGTGGGATAGCCGCGGCGGATATAATCCGCAGTTGCTTCGTGCATGGTCTGTAGCCCCAGCTCGACAAAGACGGGCTTTTTTTCGCGCAGGCGCGAAAACATGCGAAGGATATCTTCCGGCAGGCAGTCTGGACGTGTGGCAATGGAAAGAGCGACAACATCATCCGGCGCAATCGCCTGCAAGAACAGCAGTTCCAGCCGGGAGACCTCGCCGTAGGTGTTCGTAAAATCCTGAAAATAGGCGATGAATCTGGAGCTTTGCGCCTTCTTGCCGAGGATCAGCTTTGCCTGCTCCAGCTGCTCCGGGATGGAGGCGGCGCCGGACGCGGCAAACTCGCCGCTTCCCGAGCAGAAAATGCAGCCTCGCGAGCCGAGCGTTCCGTCGCGGTTCGGACAGGTGCAGCCCGCGGAAAGCGAGAGCTTATAGACCTTGCAGCCGAAGCGTTGTTTGAGATAGGGGCTGAGCGCAGTGTAGTGTTCCATAGACCTCCTGAAAAAAGGTCCGCCGCAAACGCGGCGGACCTTCTATGCATTTATACTTTTTCAGATGGATGCGGTTCGTCTTCGACTGCCTCAATGGACGTAACCGGAAGAACGTCGGCGTCCGGCACGGGCTTTCCCTCCATGACTGCTTCAAACTGCGCCCTTCCCATATTGTTGTGCGCCATCAGGTATGCGGCAACGGCATCTAACTGCGCGTCATGGGTTTTCAAAAGCTCGGTGCATTTGTCGTATGCCTGCATCAGGATCGTCTGCACCTCGTCGTCAATCCGACCGGCGACAGACTCGGAATAGGACTTTGTCTTCTCGTAGTCCCTGCCGATGAAGACCTCGTTTCCGGAGGAATAGCACACGGGACCGAGCTTGTCGCTCATCGCGTATTTCGCGACCATGTCGCGCGCGATGGCAGTGGCGCGCTGGATGTCATTGGATGCGCCGGTGGAAATATCGTCGAGCTTGAGCTGCTCGGCGACACGACCGCCCAGGAAGCCGACGATGGTCTCAAACATCTCGCTCTTGGAGACGAATGTCTGATCGTCCTGCGGCAGCGAAATGGTCATGCCGCCAGCCATACCGCGGGGGACAATCGTGATCATGTGGACCGGGTCCTGCGTCGGCAGGCAGTACATTGCAATGGCGTGTCCTGCCTCGTGGAACGCGGTGAGCTTGCGCTCGTACTGCGAGACCACGCGGCTGCGCTTTTCAGGACCTGCGATGACCTTGATCATTGCTTCTTCCATGTCCTTCATTGTGATAACTGCGCGGCTTTTTCCGGCGGCAAGCAGCGCCGCTTCATTGAGAAGGTTTGCAAGGTCCGCGCCTGTGAAGCCTGCCGTCGCCTTTGCCAGCGCTTCCAGGTTCACATTATCCGCCAGCGGCTTATCCTTTGCATGGACCTTTAAGATTGCCTCGCGCCCGCGCCAGTCGGGCGTTCCGACGTAAATCTGCCGGTCAAAGCGGCCGGGTCTGAGAAGCGCCGGGTCAAGGATGTCCTTGCGGTTGGTGGCGGCAATGACGATGACGCCGGTGTTGCTGCTGAAGCCGTCCATTTCGACCAGCAGCTGGTTGAGCGTCTGCTCGCGCTCGTCGTGTCCGCCACCCAGACCTGCGCCGCGCCGGCGACCGACGGCGTCAATTTCGTCGATGAAAATGATCGCGGGAGCAACCTTTTTTGCCTGTTCAAACAGATCCCGGACGCGGCTTGCGCCGACACCGACGTACAGCTCGACAAAGTCGGAGCCGGAGATGGACAGGAACGATACGCCCGCTTCTCCTGCAACAGCGCGCGCCAGAAGCGTCTTGCCGGTGCCCGGAGGACCGACGAGCAGCACGCCCTTCGGAATTTTTGCGCCGAGGCGGCTGTAGCGCTTTGGATCGCGCAGGAAATCGACAATCTGCGCCAGCTCCTCTTTTTCCTCCTCCGCACCGGCAACGTCCTGGAAGGTGACGGTCTGCGAGGTCGGAATGCCGAAGCGGGCGTTTGCCTTCGTGAAGTTTGCCATGCCGTTGGGACCGCCGTTTGCGCGGCTCGACAGATAGAACAGAACGGCAAGCAGCACAATGCCGCCGATGATATACGGCGCTGCCGCGCGGTACCACGGCTCGGTTGCGGGCAGATAGTTGTAGCTTTCGAGCGTGCCGTCGGAATACTGGTTGGCGATCAGTTCGTCCAGATCCTCGCGGAACTGCTCGGTGTCGCCGATTTTTGCGGTAACGGTAGACGTGGTATCGCCATCGCCGCGCACCTGCATGGTAAGATTGCTGCCCTCCAACGTGAACGAGGCGACCTTTTCATTGCGGAACAGGTCGAGAACGTCCGAGTATGGAAGGCTCTGCGCGGTGTTTGGCGTGAGCAGGCTGCTCACGAGAAGCAGCGTTATCGCCAGCACCACAAGCATGACGAGAAAACTCGTCGGTTTAGACTGCTGAGACAAGGAAAGTCTCCTTCCGGTTTATTTTTCGAGATAGACTGCCGGCTTCAGAACGCCGACGTAGGGCAGATTGCGGTAGTAGTCTTCATAATCCAGACCGAAGCCGACGACGAACGCCGCCGGAATCGTGAAGCAGGCGTAATCCGGCTCCAGATCGACCTTACGACCCGAGGGCTTGTCCAGAAGCGTGCAGATTTTGATGGACTTGGGCTTTCTTGCCTGGAACAGCTCGACAATCAGCTTGAGCGTGCTTCCGGAGTCGATGATGTCCTCGAGAATCAGAACGTCGCGCCCTTCGATATCGTGGTCGATGTCCTTGCGGAAGGTCAGCTTGCCGGTGGATGCAGTGCCGCCCTCAAAGGATGTGACACACATGAAGTCCTCCTGCACGGGAACGGTGATTGCCTGCGACATCTCGCCGAAGAACGGCACGACGCCCTTGAGAACGCCGACCAGAATCGGGCACTTGCCGCGATAGTCCTCGGAAATCTGCGCGCCGACCTCGCGGATGCGGGCGTGGATGTCCTCCTCAGAGACGAGAACCCGTTCGATATCCTGCTGCATGTCAAATTTGTTAATCATTGCGTATCCTCTTTCTGTATATACTCTTTTTCATGCACAAAGTGAATCAGAATGGCGGCGTCTCCCGGCTGCGCCTGCCGCGTAACCGATGCGGCGATGGGGTAGACCAGAAGCACGCCTGCGCGGTCGGCAACGACCGGGACGAGACTGCGCGCATCGCGCGGGACCTTGCGGTCGATCAGAAGCTTTTTGAGACTTCTGCTTCCGCCGGGAAGCTGAATTTCGTCGCCCGCCCGTCTCGGGCGGATGCACAGGGCTTTGATTTCGTCTATCGTATCATATTTGAACGCAAATGTGCAGAGGCGCAGCATCGATTTTTCATATTTTTTTACGAACCGGCACGAAATGCGCAGCGAAAGCTCCGGAATTTCCGTCTCGCCGCCTAACAGCAGCGCCTTCTGCTCGAAGGTTTGCGGCACATCGTCAGCGGCGATAAGCAGAACGTCGTAGCTGCGCCGGAGCATTTTTCCGCCGGGAAGGGTCACAGACGAAGTGCCGCTCGCTGCGGAAATCAGATGCACCAGCGCGTCCACATGCGCCTGAGAGGGCTTCGCGATGCGCAGCTGCGAAAGAAGCATCCGCATGGCGCGCGCCTGTAATGCCTGCGGTGCGGCGCGCAGGACGCTGCACGACCAGCCGCCCGACGGCAGCGCGCACGATTGGAGCAGGGAAGATGCCTGACTTTCCAGATAAGCATTCTCCTGCCGCAAAACCGCGTCCATGCGGAAAACCGTTTCGGAAAGGTTCGGGTTTTCCCGTCGCAGCAGCGGCAGGACCTCATGGCGCAAGCGGTTGCGCAGGGGAAGGTCGGAGGCGTTGGAGGAGTCTTCAACGTGCGCAAGATCATGTTGCAGCAGGTACTGCTCGACCTCTTGCCGCGAAACGCAAAGCATCGGGCGGATGATCCTGCCGCGCTTTGGCGGAATGCCGCACAGACCGCGCAGCGCCGTGCCGCGCACAAGATTCAGAAGAACGGTTTCCAGATTGTCGTCCTGCGTGTGCGCCGTTGCAACGGGACTTCCGAACGAGTCGAAAAACTGGTATCGCAACACCCGCGCCGCTTCTTCGACACTTTCGCCGGTTTCTTCGCAGCGTGCCAACACATCCGCGCGTGAAACCGCAAGCGGCACGAAGAGGCTTTCGCAAAGATTGCGGACAAACGCCTCGTCGCGGTCCGATTCCTCCCCGCGCAGCTGATGGTTGAGGTGCGCAGCTTTTACGGTGACGGAAAGCTCCTTTTGAAGAGACAGCATCACGTGCAGCAGACACACCGAGTCCTTTCCGCCGGAGACGGCGCACACGAGCGTGCTTCCGGGGGGAATCAGTTCGTTTTCCCGGATAAACCGCAGGATTTTATCCCTCATGCTTCCACTCCAGATCGGAGAACGTGGTGTACTGCGGCATCCACTGCGTCTTGACCGTGCCGGTCTCACCGTGGCGGTTTTTGGCGATGATGATCTCGGCGATGTTCTTTTCTTCGGTGTTGGGATTGTAGTAATCGTCGCGGTAGATGAACATGACCGAGTCCGCGTCCTGCTCGATGGCGCCGGATTCTCGGAGATCCGAGAGCATCGGGCGCTTGTCGGTTCTCGATTCGTTCGCACGCGACAGCTGGCTCAGGCACACGACCGGAACGTTCAGCTCCTTCGCCATGATTTTGAGCGCTCTTGAAATTTCACTGACGACCGTCACACGGTTTTCGCCTGATTTTCCGGGTGCGGCGGAGGTCATCAATTGCAGGTAGTCGATCAGCACCAGCCCGAGATTGTCGAGCCGGCGGCATTTGGCGTTCATCTCGGCGACCGTGATTGCCGGGTTATCGTCCACGCGGATATCCGTCTGGCTCAGCGCGGACGAGGCGATGGAGAGCTTGTTCCAGTCCTCCTCTGTGAGCTTACCGGTGACGAGCTTCTGGTTGTCAACGAAGCTTTCGTTGGACAAAAGCCGCATTGCCAGCTGCTCGCGCGACATTTCCAGAGAAAAGAACGCGACGGTTTTGTTTGTGCTTTTCGCAACCGAGAGCGCCACGTTCAGCGCCATCGACGTTTTGCCCATGCCGGGGCGCGCTGCAATGAGCAGAAGGTCCGATTTATTGAGTCCGTTGATTTTTTTATCCAGATCGTGAAGCCCGGTCGAAAGCCCCGGAATTTCGTTTCCGGACTCGGCAAGCTCCTCGAGCCGGTCATAGACGTTCAGAAGAACCTTGCCGATATGCTGTAAGCTGTCGCCGGAGTTTTCCTTGCGGAGGCTGTAGACCTTTTTTTCCGCTGCCTCGAGCATCTCCTGCGCCGTACCGACGCCATCCTGGACCATGGCGGTGATTTCATCCGCCGCCGTGCCGAGGTTTCGCATGAGCGCCTTGTCGTGGACAATTGCGCAGTACTGCTTGACGTTTGCCGCGGTGGGCGTAATCTGCAGCAGCTGGGAAATGTAGTCATAGGAGTGCGCCTCGTCATAGACCCCGCGCTCTTTCATCTTATCGAGGACGGTAACGGGGTCAATGTGCTGCGAGAAGTTGAACATCGTATAGATGGTCTCATAGATGTCGCGGTTCTGCTGCAAATAGAACTCATCCGGCTGCAAAAGCGCAATCACATCCGGTACGCACCGCTCGTCAATGAGCATCGAGCCGAGCACCGACTGCTCCGCTTCCAGCGACTGCGGCACCTGACGGCTGAGCAGCTCGTCCATGGGCATGGATGTTCACCTCCTCGGATAGTTTACATAATTATAAGTTTGCCTGAAATTACAGTTCTTTTACTTCAACCTTGAGATCGGCAGTAATTTCGTAGCCGAGCTTGCACCTGGCGGTGTAGACGCCGGTGGTCTTGATGGGATCCACAACGATCTTTCGCTTGTCGAGCGCAATTTTTTCCTGCTTTTCCAGCGCCTCGGCGATTTCTGCGTTTGTGACGGAGCCGAAGAGCTTGCCTGCGCCGCCGCCCTTTGCCATGACGACGACGGTCATGTCCTTCATCTTTTTGGAGATTTCCAGTGCCTCGGCGCGCTCTTTTGCCTGGCGCTCCTGCGTCGCCTTATCGTTCATGCGCATGGTGTTGATGTTATCGGCGTTTGCCTCCTGCGCGAGCTTCTTCGGAAGCAGGAAATTTCTGGCGTAGCCGTCGGATACCTCAATCATCTGACCGCGCTTTCCCTTGCCGCGGACGTCCTGCGTTAAAATCACTTTCATAGCTATAGCTCCTTTCGGATAATTTACGATTCATAGAACTGATCGATGGATGCGACCAGCTCCGCGAGCACCTCGCGGATGGATTTGTTTTTGATCTGCGCGCCGGCAGTCGCTGCGTTTCCGCCGCCGCCGAGCTTTTCCAGAACCACCTGCACGTTGCACGAGCCGATCGAACGCGCGGACATGAAGATCACATCGCCGTCGGGGTAGAGGACAAAGGAGGTCATGATGCCGGAAATATTCAGAAGCTCGTCTGCCGCCTGTGCGGCAATGGTGCGCGGAACCGTATGATCAACCGCCGCGATGGCAATCTCGTTGCGGTAGAGGCGCGCAGCCTGAATGATCTGATAGCGGATGATCGTCGCGTCCAGATCGTTCTGGAACAGCTTCATCACGTCGACCGTGTCCGCGCCCACGCGCCGCAGGAACGCCGCAGCCTCGAAGGTGCGAGAGCCCGTGCGCACAGAGAATTTTTTCGTATCGAGAACGATGCCCGCAAGCAGCGCCTGCGCTTCAATCGGGCGGATGTCTCGCTGCTCGACTGCGTATTGCAGAAGCTCGGTCACAAGCTCGGACGCAGACGAGGCAAACGGCTCGTGCAGATTCAGAACGACCTGCTCGATATAGTCCGCCGCACGCCGGTGGTGGTCAATGACGGCGACGCGGGGGATGGACTCCAGCAGCGCGCGCGACTCGACCTGATCGGGGCGGTTTGTATCGACGACAATCAGAAGGCTCTTTGCGTCTGCCTCCAAAAGCGCATCCTCGCACGAAACAAAGGCGCCGGAAAAATCGCTCGATGCCTTCAGCTCGGTAAGCAGGCTCTGCGCGGCATTTTTTTCCAGATCGATGACAATCTGCGCGGTTTTGCCGCGTTTGCGGCACAGGCAGCTGATGCCGACCGCTGCGCCAAGCGCGTCCAGATCCGCCATCTTGTGCCCCATGACGAAGACCTTGCTCGACTGGGAAATCAGCTCGGACAGGGAACCGGCGACGACTCTCGATTTGACTCTGGTGCGGCGTTCGGTTTCCTTGGTTCTGCCGCCGTAGAAGGTGAAGTTGTAGCGGTCTTTGATCACCGCCTGATCGCCGCCGCGCGAAAGCGCCATTTCGATGGACAGGTTGGCAAAGGAATAGTTTTCCTCATAGGAGTTTCCGTCCTTTCCGATGCCGAGCGAAATCGTCGCGCCGACGCCTGCCGGATTTGTTACCGCGCGGATGGCGTCAAGAATCGAAAACTTTCCTTCCTGCAATCTCGACAAATCCTTGCTTTCAAACAGCAGCAGATACCGGTTGCGCTCAATTTTGCGGCACAGCGCGTGAAGCCCCGTTACCCAGCCGGAGACGGCTTCGTTGATCTGCGCGTCGAGCTTGGAGATTGTCGAATCCGGCAGATTGCTCATGAGCTCGTCGTAATTATCGATGAGAATGACCGCAGTGATGGGGCGCGTGCGCAGAAACTCGTCGCGCACGTTGAACATCTCCGTCATGTCGGCGAAGAAAATCGTCGCCAGACGCACGGTCGTTGCGTCGTCCTCGGAGCGGACGTAGTTGCCGTAGATGCGGTAGCGGCGCGTGCCGATCAGCTGGTCGCCCGGAAGCTCGTTTCGTCCCTCGCGCAGCCAGCCGGTCGTAAAGCCTGGCACGACAGACTCGAGCGTCTGGTACCGGCAGCCGTCTGAAAGACCGGTAATGGCATAGAAGCCGTCGTTTCCCCAGATGATCTCGCCCTCCGGCAGACGGATGACCGCCATCGGAAACGGAGAACCGGCATGCACCGAGATGCCTTCAGCGTCGGTCGCGCTCTGCACGTACTGCATGAGGGCGTTTCTGCGCCGGATGTACAGAAGCCGGCTGGCGACCATGGCGATTACCGTCACAACCAGCTCGCCCGCCGCCAGATAATACTGGTCCAGAAGCGCGGCAGCGACCGCAAAGGCAAGCAGAATCAGGCAATACCAGAAAACGCCGGGCTGTAAGAGCTTAGAAACATGCTTGTTCATGCGCACCGCGCCTCCTCATGCAAATAAGTTTTTATATTATAGCAAATCTTTCCCGTCTTTACAAGTTGCACGGACAAACTTTCCTGCCTGCACGGCGCGGGGCGTGTCAGCGTTCGAAACGTATTTTCGCGGTTTCGACAAAAAAATGATAAAAAATTTGTATACTTTTAGAAAGATCTGTGCTATACTATCCGATAGCATGAAGCGTGTGCCAATCCGAAGGCGTTTTCCGGGCGGCACAGAACGGAATGAATCCCAGATGCAGACAGCGGTAAGGCGCTGCTTGCGGTATGCCCGGGGCGTTGGGGCAGCCGAAGCGGCGCAGGAAAGCGCGGCGTTCGCAGACGGCAGCGGCAGAAATCCGGCGAGACGGGGTCGGAAATGCTGCGCGGTCCGCGCGGGTTTGTGCGTCCATCCGGCGTCTGCACGGCGTCCCAATCATGTTTCCCGCACCCGGCGGGAAGGGCACAGGTATTGCCTGCGCCCGTATTGTCGCGCAATTTCTGCGCGTATCCTGACTTAAACAGCCCGTTTTCGGGCATTTCCAGCGAAATTTTGAAAAGAGGTATTATCACTTGGCTGAAAAATTAAAGATCATTCCCCTTGGGGGACTCAATGAAATCGGCAAGAACATGACCGTTCTGGAATATGGCAAGGACATCATCATCATCGACTGTGGTCTCGGTTTTCCCGAGGACGACATGTACGGCGTTGACCTCGTCATTGCGGACATGACGTATCTTGTCAAGAATCAGGAAAAAATCCGCGGCATGTTCTTAACGCACGGTCATGAGGACCACATCGGCGGCATTCCCTATGCTATGCAGCAGTTCAGCTGCCCCATCCACGGCACGAGGCTCACCGCCGGGCTTGTCAAGCTCAAGCTTGAAGAGCATCACTTGGAGCGCAAGGTCAAGCTTTTCACGCACGAGGCAGGCGAGGTTGTCAAGGCCGGCTGCTTCCAGGTGGAGTTTATCCACGTCAACCATTCGATTGCGGACGCCGTCGCGTTCGCGGTCAAAACGCCGGTCGGCACGCTGGTCTTCTCCGGCGACTTTAAGATCGACGCCATGGCGGAGGACGGCATGATCGATCTGACGCGCTTCGGTCAGCTCGGCAAAGAGGGCGTGCTTGCCTTCCTGTGCGACTCGACAAACGTGGAGCGTCCGGGCTTTACGCCCTCGGAGCGCAGCGTCACCGACAGCTTCGACCGCCAGTTCTCCGGCTGCCGCCAGAGAATCATCGTCACTACGTTTGCGTCCAATGCCTTCCGGCTGCAGAGCCTTCTCAACGTCGCGCACAAGCACGGACGCAAGGTCGCCGTCACCGGGCGCAGCATGGAAAATATCCTGAAGGTCTCGACAGACCTCGGCTATCTCAAAATCCCCAACAACACACTCGTCGACATCAACGCCATCAAATCGCTGCCGAAGGACAAGATTGTCATCGTATCAACCGGCTCGCAGGGCGAAAACATGTCCGCGCTTTACCGCATGGCGTTCTCCGGGCACCGGCAGGTAGAAATTCAGGCGGGCGACCGCGTAATCATCTCCGCCTCCGCCATTCCGGGCAACGAAAAGTCCATCAGCAAAATCATCAACGAGCTCTACCGCAAGGGGGCAGAGGTCATTTACGACAAGCTCGAGGGGCTGCATGTCTCCGGTCACGCCTGCCAGGAGGAACTGAAGATCATGCACGCGCTGCTGCATCCGCGCTTTTTCATTCCCATCCACGGCGAACAGCGGCATCTGCAGGCGCATGCGCGGCTTGCGCAGTCGCTCGGCATGGACGCAAAGAATATCTTTATCTCGGACATCGGCAAGGTGCTTGATCTGACGAAGGCGACCTGCAAATGGGGCGGCACGGTTCCCGCCGGCAAGATTCTCGTCGACGGCACGGGCGTGGGAGACGTCGGGAGCGTCGTTCTGCGCGACCGCAAGCATCTGGCGCAGGATGGCATGCTGGTCGTAGTCGTGAACCTTTCGAGCGAGGACGGCAGCGTCATCACAGGACCAGATATCATCACGCGCGGCTTTGTCTACGTCAAGGAATCGGAAAATCTCATGGAGGAGCTGCGCGTCATTGCCGCGCACGCGATCGACCGCTGCCTTGCCGGCGGCACACGCGACTGGAGCGCGCTGAAGGCAAACATCAAGAGCGACCTCTCCGGCTACCTGTTCAAGACCACCAAGCGCAATCCGATGATCCTTCCCGTCATTATGGAAATCTGAGCGCCGTACACAAAAACGCATCATAAATCGGAATGCCCCGCGAAAATCGGGGCATCCTGATTTTGTGCGCCTGAAAAAAGCAGAAAAAGAGAGCAGAAATTTTCGAAAACCGCTTGTCAAGAAAGCGGTTTGTGGTATATAATGAATTGGTTGCGCGAAAAGTGTTTGTTTCGCGCGGGATACCGCATTGAATGAGGATGAGCATAGATGGCAAATGCAAAGAATACGAAGGTTTCGGCAGAAGACGCCATGGCAGCCGTCAGCGCGCTGATTGCAAAGGCGAAGCGCGAAGGCAGCATTCAGGCGACGGAGCTGACCGCACAGCTGGAAAAGCTGGATCTTCCGGTAGAAAAGATTGAACATATTTACGACACGTTCGACGCAATGGGCATTCAGATCGTCAGCCCCGAGCTGGAAATCGAGCTCGACGACTCTGACGAAGTCATGGGCGAGGCCGACATCCCCATGGGAGATGAAGAGGAAGAGCTGATCGACCCTGTGGAGCTGGCGGCAGAGTACAACCTCGACGACCCGGTGCGCATGTACCTCAAGGAAATCGGTCAGGTCCGGCTGCTGACGGCAGACGAGGAGATGGAGCTGGCAAAGCGTGTGTGTGAGGGCGACAAGGCGGCGAAGGACAAGCTGACGGAGGCAAACCTTCGTCTGGTTGTGTCGATTGCGAAGAAATACTCCGGACGCGGGCTTCATATTCTTGACCTGATTCAGGAAGGCAATACGGGCTTGATCCGTGCGGTCGACAAGTTCGACTATACAAAGGGAAATAAATTCTCTACATATGCAACCTGGTGGATCCGGCAGGCAATTACCCGCGCCATCGCCGATCAGGCGCGTACCATCCGCGTGCCGGTGCATATGGTAGAGGTGATCAACAAGGCGACGCGCTGTAACCGCAAGCTCGTACAGGAGCTTGGCAGAGAGCCGACGCTTGAGGAAATCGCGGCAGAGCTGAACCTCCCGATTGAAAAGATCATTGAGGCAAACCGCACGGCGGCAGATACGCTGTCGCTGGACATGCCTGTGGGCGATGAGGAGGATACGACCATCGGTTCGTTCGTCGAAGACGACAACACGCCGGGACCTGCCGACGCAACGTCCAACGCGCTGCTTGCCGAGGCGCTTGCCGAGATTCTCGGCACGCTGACCGAGCGTGAGGCAGACGTTCTCAAGATGCGCTTCGGCATGTATGACGGCAGAACGCACACGCTTGAGGAGGTCGGTCAGATCTTCGGTGTCACGCGCGAGCGAATCCGTCAGATTGAAAACAAGGCAATCCGCAAGCTGCGCCATCCGTCGCGCGCAAAAAAAATCAAGGACTTCTACTGCTGAGAAAAACCCGGAGACAGACACTGTCTCCGGGTTTTTGCAGTGTCTTACCTGCTTTTTTTCGCAGAGGCTTGATATTCTGAAACTGCAATGGTAGAATGAAGCATCAGATCGACGTAATTCGTAATTATAATGTAGCGCGCCAGATATGGCGCTGTGTGGGAGGCTTCTCATTTGTCTGAACATTTGCAGGCGCTTGCCGCCTCGATTCAAAAACCGTTTCGCCGGATGCGTCCGCCGCAGATTGTGGTGCTGGTGTTTCTGGCGCTGGTGCTGACGGGAGGCGCAATCCTGTGTCTTCCGGTGTGTGCAAAGTCCGCAGAACCGACGAGCTTTTTGACGGCGCTTTTTACCGCGACGTCGGCGACCTGCGTGACGGGGCTCATTCAGGTGGACACCGGCACGTATTGGAGCACCTTCGGGCAGGTCGTGATTCTTGTTCTGATCCAGCTCGGCGGTCTTGGCTTCATGACGGTCTCAACAATTTTCTTTCTGGCGCTTCGCCGGCGTATCGGTCTCAAGCAGCGGATGGTGCTGGCGCAGGGACTCGGCGTCAGCTCCGTGAGCGGCGTGGTGCGCTATGTGCGGAATGTAATTCTCGGCACCTTCTGCGTCGAGGGTGCGGGCGCGCTGATCCTGTTTTTCCGGTTTCTTCCCGAATTCGGCTTCGGAAGGGCACTCTGGTATGGCGTATTTCATTCGATTTCCGCATTCTGCAACGCGGGCTTTGACGTTCTGGCGGATGTTTCCTACGGCGGAAGCATCGCGCGCTACGTCACAGACCCGGTGGTCAACCTGACGTTGATGGCGCTGATTGTCATCGGAAGCCTCGGCTTTGCAGTCTGGGGAGAGCTGCGCCATGAACGGCGCTTTTCCAGGCTTTCCGTCTATGCAAGACTTGTGATTCTGATCACACTGGGGCTGATTTTCGGCGGCGGTGCGCTGTTTGCGCTGCTCGAATGGAACAACCCCGGCACCATTGGCTCGCTTGACACCGGTGGAAAGCTCCTCGCGGCGCTGTTCCAGTCGGTCACGCTCCGCACGGCGGGCTTTGCCAGCTTCAATCAGGACGCGCTGACAGAGGCGTCCAAGCTGCTATCGAGTATCCTTATGTTTGTGGGCGGCTCGTCCGGGTCCACGGCGGGCGGCGTCAAGACCGTAACGATGGGGCTGGTCGTTCTGTCCACCGTGAGTACGATGCGCGGCAGGCGGCAGGTGACGGTGTTCCGGCGCTCCATTTCCCAACAGGATATCTCGAACGCCGTTTCGGTTGCGCTGCTGGTTCTGGGTCTGGCGCTGCTCGGTGCGGCGGTGCTTACCGTGTGCGACCGGTGCAGCTTTCTGAACGCCATTTATGAAACCATTTCCGCGCTGTGTACGGTAGGACTGACTACCGGTATCACAAGCACGCTCTGCACGGCGTCCAAGCTCATTCTGATTGTCTTTATGTTCTTCGGCAGAGTCGGCATTATGACCATCGGCGTCGGCTTTATGATGGGAGATCGCGCCCGCGAGCGCATACATTATGCGGAAACTAAGGTTATGATCGGTTAAACGCCGGATAGGAGAGGTTGCTATGAAAAAATCGTATGTTGTGATCGGTATGGGGCGCTTCGGCACCAGCGTCGCCGAGCGGCTGTATGAGCTGGGAAACGAGGTGCTTGTCATCGACACAAATCCCGACAAGGTCCAGCGCATGGAGCCCAGGGTTACCTGCGCGGTGGTCGCCGACGCGCGCGACGAAGAGGTGCTTCGTTCGCTCGGCGCGAGAAGCTGCGACTGCGCAGTCGTCGCCATCGGTTCAGATTTGGCCACGTGCATCATCGCAACGCTCAATCTCAAGGACCTCGGCGTGCCGCAGGTGATCTGCAAGGCAACCGACGAGCTGCGCAAGAAGGCGCTGGAGAAGGTCGGCGCGGACCGCGTTGTGATTCCCGAGCGCGAGACCGGCGTCAAGCTGGCGCAGGCAATCACGTCCTCAAGCATTCTGGATTTCATTGAGCTGTCGAAGGATTGCGGCATTGCCGAAATTCCGACGCCCGAAAGCTGGTTCGGAAAGACGCTGCGTGAGCTCAATATCCGCGCAAAGTACGGCGTCAACATCATCGCCATCCGCCACGACGGGAAAATTGACGTTGCTCCGGGTGCGGATTTTGCGCTGAAGGAAAACACCGTGCTTGTCGTTCTCGGAACCAATGACAAGCTGGCAAAGCTGCGCGCATGAGGCAGGAGCATATCACAAGCCGGCAGAATCCTCTGCTGGTCCACATCCGAAAGCTTCAGAATTCGAGAAGCTACCGCAAAGCGTCCGACGAATTTGTCGCCGAAGGGACAAAGCTTTTAGAGGAAGCGGCAAACTGGTATCCGGGGCTTCACACAGTCGTCTGCCGCGAGGATTTAAAGTTATGTAAACTTCCGGAGCAGGTGCGCGTCGTCACGGTCCCGGAGGATGTGCTCAAGAGTATCTCAACCGTCGACACGCCGCAGGGTGTAATCTTCCTGTGCGCCCTGCCGGAAAAGAGACAGGCGGACCTGACCGCCGGAACGCTGCTGCTCGACGGCATTCAGGACCCCGGAAACCTCGGAACCATGCTTCGGACCGCGGATGCGCTTGGTGTCCCGGTTGCGCTTCTCGATGGCTGCGCCGATCCCTACAGCTTCAAGACCGTGCGCGCATCGATGGGCGCAGTGTTCCGTATGGATATTCCAACGATCACCGAGTCGGAGGTGCTGGCGCAGTGCGCGGAAAAGGGACTTATGTTAACTGCTACGGCGCTCAATGACCTTGCGATCGATATCCGCAGCGCCGATTTCGAGAACGCCGTCGCCGTCATCGGCAGCGAGGGACAGGGCGTCCGGCAGTCGCTACTGGAGGCTGCGGCACAAAGCGTTATCATTCCCATGCAGCCGCACTGTGAATCGTTAAATGCGGCAATTGCGGCGGCAATCGTTATGTGGCAGATGAAAAACGGAGAATACGGAGGATAGACGGATGCTCAAGTACTGGATCTGGCTCAGCACAAGACAGAACGTTTCCAGCGCGCAGGTAATTGCGCTGCTTTCTCGCTTCGGCTCTGCCGTGGCAATCTATCACGCGGACGAGGAGGCGCTGAAAAGCGGTTCGGATGCGCCGGTTTCACCGAGTCTTCTGGATAAGTCGCTCACCGGCGCAGAGATCATTTTGCAGCAGTGCTATCAGAAAAATATCCACGTCATGACCATTCAGGACGCGCAGTATCCGGCGCGCCTGCGCTCGATTGATAATCCGCCCATCGTGCTTTATTACAAGGGCGTCTTTCCGGCAATCGACACCTTGCCCGTCATCGCCATGGTCGGCACGAGAAAGGCATCTGCCTACGGTCTCATGCAGGCAAAGCGTCTGGGCTATCAGGTGGCAAAGTGCGGCGGCGTGGTCGTTTCCGGTGGCGCGGAGGGCATTGATACGATGTGCCTGACAGGTGCGCTGAGCGCGAACCGTCCGGTGATTGCGGTGCTTGGCTGCGGCGTGGATGTGGTCTATCCGGCGAGCAACCGGACGCTCTTTGAGGATATCGCGTTCCATGGCTGCCTTGTCAGTGAATTCCCGCCGCAGACACCGGCGCTCGGCTCGCATTTCCCGGTGCGCAACCGGATTATCAGCGCGCTTTCCCTCGGCGTTGTGGTCGTGGAAGCGCCGAAGCGCTCGGGCGCACTGATTACGGCAAACCGCGCCTTAGAGCAGGGAAGAGATGTTTTCACCGTGCCCGGAAATGTCGGTACGGCGACGTGCGAGGGCAATATCCAGCTTCTGCGTGAGGGCGCGATTGTGGTTGAAGACGGCTGGGATATCATGAAGGAATACGTCCATCTGTACCCGGATCTTGTCTGCCATCAGCCGAAGGCAATTCCCATGCAGTTGACGCCTGCACAGCAGAAAAAGGCGGTCCGGACGGGCGAAAAGCTCCCGCCGCGCGCGAAAAAGCCGGAGAAAAAAGCGCCGCCTGCCAACGTTTCCGACACAAAAGTCATTGACAAGTGGGAAAACAGGGCTTATATTGACGTACAGGAAATTTTGGATTCGTTATCTCCCGATGAGAAAGCTGCTGTCACGCAGCTGACAGACGGAGAAAAGCATATCGATCAGATCATCGCCGCCAGCGGCGTTCCTGCCGCGCGCATCACCGCAGCGCTGACGCTGCTGCAGATCAAGGGCTATGTCCGCGAAAATCCGGGCAAGCGCTTCTGTCTGGCGGAGAAAGAATAACTATTGGAGGCACGCATGCCGAACGCAAAAACCAACCTCGTGATTGTCGAGTCGCCGTCGAAGGCAAAGACAATCGGAAAATATCTGGGACCGGAGTATCAGGTCAAGGCGAGCATGGGGCATCTGCGCGATCTGCGCAAGAGCACCATGAGCGTGGACATTGAACACGACTTTGAGCCGGAATACTATCCCATCAAGGGAAAAGAAGCTATCATCAAGGATTTGCAGTCCGCCGCAGCAAAGAGCGCGAACGTCTTTCTCGCAACTGACCCGGACCGCGAGGGAGAGGCAATCTCGTGGCACCTGAAATATCTGCTGGACATTCCGGACGATAAGACCTACCGCGTCACATTCAACGAAATTACAAAGGACGTCGTGCGCAAGGCAATCGCCGCACCCAGAGCCATCGATCAGAATCTGGTCGATGCGCAGCAGGCGCGGCGCGTGCTCGACCGCATCGTCGGCTATCAGCTCAGCCCGCTGCTTTGGAAAAAAATCCGGCGCGGTCTTTCTGCCGGTCGTGTGCAGTCGGTCGCAACGCGCATGGTCGTCGATCGTGAAAACGAAATCCGCGCCTTTACGCCGCAGGAATACTGGACCATTGACGCGCAGCTCGACCGTGTGGGAAAGCCCGGCGGCTTTACCGCGCGCTATTACGGAGATCCGAAAAAAAACGATCTCGGCAGCCGCGAGGATGTGGACAAGGTTCTCTCGCAGATTGCGGGAAAATCCTTTACCGTCGGCAGCGTCAAGAAGACCCAGCGCCGGAAAAATCCCGCGCCGCCGTTCATCACCTCAAGCTTACAGCAGGAGGCGTCGAGAAAGCTGAATCTGACGCCGAAGCGCACGATGATGCTTGCCCAGCAGCTTTATGAAGGCGTCGAGCTGCGAGAAGAAGGCTCCGTGGGTCTCATTACTTATATGAGAACGGACTCGCTTCGTATTTCCGAAGAAGCCCTCGCCGCCGCGGGAGAGGTGATCCGCAGCCGCTATGGCGAAAAATACTATCCCGGTCAGCCCCGGCGCTACAAGCCCAAGGCAAACGCACAGGACGGACACGAGGCAATCCGCCCGAGCAACGTCACGCTCTATCCGGAGCTGGTCGAGCAGGATCTGACGAGGGATCAGTACCGGCTTTACAAGCTGATCTGGAACCGGTTTATCGCCTCGCAGATGGAAAACGCCGTCTACGATGTGACCGCGATCGAAGCGACCTGCGAAAATCAGGTCTTCCGGGCGACGCACCAGTCGGTCGCCTTCGCGGGCTTTACCGCGATTTACGAAGAGGGGAAGGATGACGAGCAGGAGGCAATCGGCTCTCCACTTCCAGATCTTTCCGAGGGAGAGGCTTTGACGCTTCTTGCAACCGACCCGCAGCAGCACTTCACCCAGCCGCCCGCGCGCTACACCGAAGCGACGCTGGTTCGGGCGATGGAGGAAAAGGGCGTGGGGCGTCCGTCGACGTATGCGACGATTGTCTCGACCATACAGGACCGCGAGTACGTCCAGAAGATTGAAAAGCGCCTGTCTCCCACGCCGCTCGGCGAGGTGGTGAACGGGCTGATGATGGAGCATTTCCAGAATATCATCAACGTTGAGTTCACTGCCGGTATGGAAGCCGAGCTCGACGAGGTCGAAGAGGGTAAGATTTACTGGAAGCGTGTGCTCGAGGAGTTCTACAAGGGCTTCCATCAGGAGATGGAGGAAGCCGAAGAAGCGCTCAAGGACACGAGACTCAAGGTCCCCGACGAGGTGACAGAGGAAAAGTGCGACCTTTGCGGGCGCAATCTGGTCGTCAAATCCGGCAGATTCGGAAAATTCCTCGCCTGTCCGGGTTATCCGGATTGCAAATTTACAAAGCCCATCGTCGAGCGCATGCCGGGCAGATGCCCGCGCTGCGGCAGCACAATCTTAAAGCGCAAGAGCAAGCGCGGCTATGCCTATTACGCCTGCGAACGGGGCGCGGAGTGCGGCTTTATGACGTGGGATGTTCCGACCGAGCATGACTGCCCGGAATGCGGACAGACCATGTTCAAGCGCTCCGGCAGAGGCGCGATGAAGCCCTTCTGTATCAATCCCGACTGCAAAAACTTCCTCCCCGAGGATAAGCGCGGCTACCGCAAAAAGCCCGCCGCTGCGGAAACTACAGAGTCGGCAGCGGACGAGGCAAATCTTCCGCCCGAGCCTGCGGCAGCGGCTGAAGCAGAAGCACCGAAGGCGGAGAAAAAGCCTGCGGCAAAAAAGACTGCTGCGAAGAAATCCGCCGCAAAGAAAACAGCCGCCGCGAAAAAACCGGCAGCCGCCAAAAAGACGGCTGCAAAAACGGCGAAGAAGCCAGAATCAGACGACGCAGGCGAAGCGCCCAAAAAGAGCGCATCGCGCCGGAAGAAGAAGGAAGACGCGACATGATGGTAACAGTAATCGGCGCAGGACTGGCAGGCTCCGAGGCAGCCTGGCAGTTGGCAGAGCGCGGCTTTTCGGTCCGACTTTGCGAGATGAAGCCGTCTAAAATGTCCCCTGCGCACCATAGCCCCGATTTTGCGGAGCTGGTCTGCTCAAATTCTCTGCGCGGCGACCGGCTGGAAAACGCAGTCGGACTTTTGAAAGAGGAGCTGCGCAGACTCGGAAGCCTGATTCTCTCCTGCGCGGAAGCGAACCGGGTAGAGGCGGGCGGCGCGCTTGCCGTCGACCGGTACGGTTTTTCCGGAATGGTGACGCAGAAGATCCGCAGTCACCCGAACATTACGGTCGTGGAAGAGGAGATTACGCAGGTGCCGGAGGGACCGGTGATCATTGCGACGGGTCCTCTGACCAGCGACGCCATGAGCGCAGCAATTCAGGCGTACTTCGGCGGACAGGAATATATGAGCTTTTTCGACGCTGCCGCGCCGCTCATTACCTTCGATTCCATCGACATGAACAAGGCGTGGTTTGCCTCGCGCTATGACCGCGGAGAGGCGGATTATGTCAACTGCGCGATGGAAAAGGACGAATACGTCGCCTTTGTCGAAGCGCTGAAAACCGCGGAGGAAGCGCCTGTCCACGGCTTTGAGGACAAGCACGTCTTTGAAGGCTGCATGCCTGTCGAGGTCATGGCACGCCGCGGTGAGGATACGCTCCGCTACGGTCCAATGAAGCCTGTGGGGCTCAAGGACCCGAAAACGGGAAAAGAGCCGTATGCAGTTGTTCAGCTGAGAAAGGACAATGCGCTTGGTTCTGTCTATAATCTTGTCGGCTTTCAGACACACCTGAAGTTCCCCGAGCAGAGGCGCGTGTTTTCGATGATTCCGGCGCTGCATGACGCGGAGTTTGTGCGCTACGGCGTGATGCACCGCAACACGTTTTTGGACAGCCCGCGCCTTCTCGACCGGTACTATGCCGACCGGCGCAATCCGCTTGTCGCCTTTGCCGGGCAGATGACGGGTGTCGAGGGCTATGTGGAGTCTACCGCGTCGGGCTATCTTGCGGCGGTCAGCATGGCGGCGAAGCTGCGCGGAACGCCGATTCCCGATTTTCCAAAGGAAACTGCCATCGGCGCGCTGTCTCAGTACATCAGCGATACCAGCATCGGCAATTTCCAGCCAATGAATGTCAATTTCGGCATCATGACACCGCTTGGCTACAAGGTCAAGGGCAAGGCAAACAAGAACCTGGCGATTGCCGAGCGCTCGCTTGCCATCATCGATCAGATGGTGCGCGAGCATAACGTTTAACCGAAGGAGGAGACCGGATGCGGATTATTGTAGACGTCATGGGCGGCGACAATGCCCCCGACGCGATCGCGCTGGGTGCGATTGAGGCGGCGAAGGAAGAGAAGCTGGACGTTGTGCTGGTCGGGCGCGGCGAGGCTATTTTACAGTGCCTGAAGAACCACGGCATCGAGACGCTTCCGGCAGGCGTGGAGATTGCAAACGCCGACGATGTGGTCGATATGCACGACGACCCGGCGGCAGTGATCAGGACGCGGAAAAATTCCTCAATGCTCGTCGGACTTCAAATGCTCAAAGACGGCGGGGGAGATGCGTTCGTCTGCGCAGGCTCCACGGGCGCGCTGCTGACAGCGGCGACGCTGATTGTCAAGCGCATCAAGGGCGTGCGCCGCGCGGCAATGGGTCCGGTTCTGCCGACCAAAACGGGCGGCGCGGTGCTGATCGACTGCGGCGCGACGGCGGAGTGTACGCCGGAATTTCTGCTGCAATTTGCGTTCATGGGGTCTTATTACGCGAAGAAAATGCTGGGGCTTTCGAATCCGCGCGTTGCGCTTTTGAACATCGGCGCAGAGGACTCGAAGGGCACGCAGCTGCAAAAAGATGCCTATGTGCTGCTGCAAAAGGCAGGAGACGCTGGTTATGTAAACTTTATCGGAAATATTGAAGCGCGCGGTGTGCCGCTGGGCGAGGCGGACGTGGTTGTGTCCGACGGTTTTTCCGGCAATGTCCTTCTCAAGGGCATTGAAGGAACGGCGCTGTTCATGTCGGGCATGCTGAAGGATCTGTTCCAAAAGAACATCTTCACGAAGCTCGCCGCCGCAATGTGCATGTCGGGTATCCGGGAGTTCAAAAGCAGGCTGGACTACCGGCAGGCGGGCGGCACGGTGCTGATCGGGCTGACAAAGCCGGTGATCAAGGCGCACGGCTCGTCGGACGCGCTTGCGATTCACAGCGCCATCCGGCAGGCGGCGCAGGCAGTTTCGAGCGGCTTTACCGACGATATCCGCGCGAATGTGGAACAGATGATGGTTCCGAAGGAGTTGGAGCATGTACAGAAATCTTGAAGAGGGTCTGGGATATATTTTTCAGAACAGAAAGCTGCTGGAAAACGCGCTGACGCACAGCTCATATGCCAATGAAAACCGCGAGCGCGGATTGCCGGATAACGAGCGGCTGGAGTTTTTGGGCGACTCGATTCTGGGCTTTGTCGTTGCGGATTATCTCTACAGGCGCTTCCCCGAAAAGCCGGAGGGAGAGCTGACTAGGATCCGCGCGGATCTGGTCTGCGAGACGAACCTCGCCAAGGCGGCAGGTACGATTCATCTGGGTGATTTTCTGCTGCTCGGTCACGGCGAGGAACACGGCGGCGGCAGAAAGCGCGACTCGATTGTCTCGGATGCGATGGAGTCCGTCATTGCCGCAAGCTATATGGACGGCGGCTTCGAGGCGGCGAAGGGAATTATCGATCGGCTGATTCTGAGCGATATTCCGGTGGGGCGCCCGCGGAACTTCGACTATAAGACGGCGCTGCAGGAGCTGGTCCAGCGGAAAAAGGATCAGGTTCTGCACTACAAGCTGATCGGGCAGTCCGGTCCGGACCACGACAAGCACTTCACCGTCGAGGTCCTTCTCAACGGCAGCCCCGTCGGTCAGGGAACCGGCAGCAGCAAAAAGCGCGCCGAGCAGGCGGCAGCAGAGGCTGCAATCGAAAAGCTGTTCCCGAACGAATTATAGGAAAAACACAGCCGCCTGCGAAGTGAACAGCACCCCATTTGTTAGACAAGTATGGTAAAATACTTGATACTAGGGTGTATCTGAAAACCCCCAACGCACCCGGACAGCGGGTCTTTTCACGCTGCACCGCGCCATTTTTCCTTGAAATACGTCAGTATTCCTGCGAAAAAATGTCTCGCTCAGCGCAAAAATTCCTCGCCGCCGGTCACATTGGGAGTTTTCAGATACACCCTAAGAAATGGGGTGCATAACTATGCCAAAGGGCATACCGAACAAACGGCATCCA
>CALERM010000134.1 GCA_937907715.1 uncultured Clostridia bacterium | reverse complement strand
TGCTCCGTTTTTATACGGACTGGATGATCCACCTTTACCGGCAGCAGCCCGCGCTGCTGCGCTTCAGCGGCAACTACAAAACGTTTCTCTGCCGCCAGCACACGCAGGTGCAGGAGCTGCAGGAGCATCTCGAACCGCTGCGACCTATCCGGGAGACCTTTCACGCGGCGTATCTGCGCGCAAAAGAGGATCGCAGCATCCGCACCGATGTGCCGGAGGACGTTCTTTTTACCGTCGCTGCGATCGGAATGCTGTCCGCGGCGGAGCGGTACGCACAGGGGATTGTCTGGGCTGGTCATACGGACGCAGACTATACCAAAGAGCTTCTGATCACGCAGGAAATGCTCCTGAACTGGTGCGCGGATAAAAAAGCCGTTTCGCCGGACCCGGACACCGCAGGCTGAGAAAAAACACGCGGAAAAACTGCGGGACATCCCGCGGCGCAGCATAAGAAAGGAAACGAATATGAAAAAGCTTACGATTTTGCTGCTTTGCATGGCAGTCCTGCTGTCCGGCTGCGCAGGCACGGCAGCGCCCACAGATCAACCGACCGCAGAACCGGCAGTGACGGAGCACGCCGACACAACGGAAACTGAAACAGACGCCGAACCCGACGCGGCAGAGCCCGCCGATACGACGGAAGCAGAGCCGCAGGCGGACGTCTGGGACACGCTGGAAGCCGCTTACGTTTACGCGTTCCCGCTGGTGCTGATGGACGCGACGAAGACCGTCGCGACGAATACGGAAGAGCCGGTGACCGGCAAAGCGCCTGTCAATCAGTTCATCCACGGCGCAGCACTTGCCAACGCGCAGTTCAAAAACGTGGTGACGCCCAATGTGGATACCATCTATTCGCAGGTCTGGTATGACTTAAGCGAGGAGCCGATCGTCTATGTGCTGCCGGAAACGGACCGGTTCTGCAAGGTGCAGGTGCTTGACGCATGGACAAATACCGCGGCGGTGCTCGACAAGGCAGGGACCTATGCGATCACGCTGTCCACGTGGGACGGCGAGCTGCCCGCAGGCGTGACGCGCGTCGATGTCCCCACCTCTATGGCATGGTCTATTACCAGAACGGTGCTTTCCGGTGAGGAAGATCTTCCAAACGTGTACGCCATTCAAGCGCAGATGCAGCTTCTGCCGCTTTCCGCCTATCTGAGTGGCGGTGCGTATCAACCGCCGAAGGGAAGCAACCGGGAAGAAAACAACTTTGTCCCTGTCAACAAGGTGCTGTCCATGGACCCGGTCACATTCTTCCAGACGGCAAACGCGCTGATGGAGAAAAACCAGCCGGCAGAGGCGGACGCGCCGCTTTTAGAGCAGCTGGCTGCCGTCAACGTCGGTCCCGGTATGACGTTTGATGCTTCTGTCCTGACCGGAGATGTGCAGGAGGTCTGGACGCAGATGCTCCAGAATCTTCGCCAGAAGCTCGCGGGAAGCGCCATGCAGTTTTCCAACCAGCTCGGTCAGTGGAGCTACTTCGGCGCACCAATTGGAGATTTCGGCACGGAATACGCCTACCGCGCACTCGTCGCGCTGGCCGGTCTCGGCGCGAACACCGTGGACGTTGCACTGTACCCCAAAACGGCGGTGGACGCAGACGGCGAGCCGCTGACCGGTGAAAAATCGTACATCCTGCACTTTGAAAGCCTTCCGCCTGTGCTGGACGGCGGCTTCTGGTCGGTCACCGCATACGGCGAGGATGATTTTTTGATCGACAATCCCCTTGACCGCTACTGCGTCAACGACCGCTCGGGCTTGAGCGTGAATGAAGACGGCTCCGTAGATGTGCTCGTCTCCAAAACCGCGCCGGAGGACACGACGAACTGGCTCCCGGTTGCAGACGGCGGCTTTCACCTGTATCTGCGCATCTACACACCGGACATGGACGCCATCGAAAGCTGGACCGCGCCGGTCGTAACTGCAATTGACTGAAGCCGGGGAACCGCTTTCCCGCATGTCCGACGGATATCTGCATAGAAGACCGTATAATGGAACGAACGCCCCGCACCGTGCGTTTTCTGGACGCATGGTGCGGGGTGTTTTTGCGTTTTGATCAGGCAATCGCTATGAAAGTCTGTCGGAAGAAAACGGCATTCATTTTCTTCTTGTTAAGCATATTCCGCAAATAGAAACAATCAGAATCACAGCTATGATTATCATGCCTGTTATGCTGGTTCCGGAGTTGTAAACGAAAATTGAGGTCGGTCCATCCGCACCGCCAATCACGGAAGCACTTGCGTTTTCTGAAGAAACCGGCTGTATATAGGCATGGAGCATGATAATAGCCTGCCAGACCAGATAGCAAGCGGCAGCAGCAATGCCGGCAAAAGAAAGGCTTCGGGCGATCCTACGTTTTCTCTCCGCAGCATTTGCCAACTGCTCATTGATAAGGGCGAGCTTGTCCGACATGATTTTGATCAAGTCCTCCTTCTCGGCTGGCTCGATTGTATCCCCCAGCAAAGTGGAAACCGGCACGTCAAATCGTTCTGATATTTCTATCAGCATCTGCGAGTCAGGAACAGAAAGTCCTTTTTCCCATTTTGAAATCGTTTGACGAACCACACCAAGCTGCAGCGCAAGTTCTTCCTGCGTCAAGCCTTTTGATTTTCTCAACTGTTTCAGATTTTCATTCAGCATAGTACAATCTCTCCTTTGCATGGATTCATTATACGGCTTACTGCCCGTTGCTTCAAGCAACGCATATTAACATTTTCTGCCCTGTGCTGCGTATTTCTGAAGGCAGGGTAGGAAATTGGACCGTCAGTCTTTATTTGATTTTAATGTGCCGCGCACATCCCTTAGGGTGTATTCTTTCAACTGGCGATGTGACCGCAGCAAAGAATTTTTGCGCTGAGCAAGACATTTTTTCGCAGGAATACTGACGTATTGCAAGGAAAAATGACGCAGCGCAGCGTGAAAAGGCTCGCTGTCCGGGTACGTTGACAGTTGGAAGAATACACCCTAGCAAACCGTTCCATTTCAAACGATTGACGTGGATAGGGGAATTCATAAACTATTCATAGACTCTGGATGCTTTTCAAAAAATTCCAATCGATAAGCCTTTTCCTTAAAAAATGTACCCGATGACGTAGGCAAATTAGGCGGCATCCCTCCTTTTTTGATTTATGCTGTGTCAGTAAGGTTCATATGCCTTCTTATGTAGCGGTATCGGGTATGGTGCAATTCTAACATCTACAGGCGCCATCGCAGCCCCCATATTGTTGGCGTCCTTGATGCCGAAATCCCGGATTTTGCCGATGGTCGCGCCCTCAATGAACGGTCCTTTGCCGCCAGTTGAGACAATACAGCAGCCGCTTGCCGTCACGGTCCACTGCGCGGTCGGCGTGCGCTGCCCGCCGTAGCCCAGGGGAAAGCGGTATTGCCGCTCGGCGGAGGCAAAGTGTGAAGACGTCAGCGCGGCGGCTCTTTTTGCATAGCCTGCGTTTACAAAGCTCGCTGCGAGCAGCAAAGATTCTGCCATCGTCGAGCAGGCGCCGTAGAGACCCAGAAACGGAAGATCGGTGTCTCTGGCGGCGAAGCTGGAGCTGATGCACTGGTTGAGAAGGTCTCCGGCAAACAGAACGTCGAGGTCGTCGCAGGCAATCGCCGCTTTTTGCAGCGCCAGCTCGAACGCCGTTTTCTGCAGCATGCTCTCTGCTTTCTCCCAGCTGGCTTGACCAAGCTTTGTGTCTGCGGCGACCTGATCAAAATCCGCGCGCAGCGGACCCTCGCCCTCTTTTTTTCCGGCGACGGCAGCGCTTGCCGCAATGGATGGATAATCGGGAAAGACGATGCTCTGTCTGCCTTTTCGCAGTTCATTCATAACGTTCCCTCCTTTTTCCCTAGTATGCCGGGAAATCCGGGTTTTACGCGCGCGGGCAAAAAAAGACTGCGGCAGAGATCTGCCGCAGCAAAGAGGAATGGAAAAATGAAAAAGAAGTCGCACCCATATTGTGTGCGGCTTCTTCTGTCGGTATACGCAGGAAAGAACTTATTTTTTTGCGGACAGCGCACGGCTGAGCCATACGCTTCCCAGATCGAGTGCGGTGAAGAAGCCGTCTTTCTCGCTCTTCTTCACAATGCGGTCCTTTGCTCTCGCGTTGGGGTCGGTGAGCTGAAGCTCCACGCTCACGCGCGTTGCAACGTCGGTGCCCTGGACCTTTTTGGTCTCGAGAATCTGCAGCATGACAATGTGCGAGTCTGCCATGGAGCCGTAGTAAATCATGTTGTCCTTGCGCATCAGGGGACGACCCTTGTATTGCAGGACGGTCTTTTCGTCTGCCATTACGAACCTCCTTGATCATGTAGCGCTGCGGCGGAAAATCCGCAAAACGCCCAAAAAATGCCGAGCAATCTGGCAAAAATCATATACTACCATACAGTATAGCAGATTTTTCCCCGAAAAGCAAATCTTTGTTTTCACGTAAAAAATCAGGCGGCGTAAGCCGCCTGATTTGAAACTTAATCGAACAGATAATGCCGGACCAGCTCCTGAAGCAGCTCGTCGCGGTCTACCTTGCAGATGAGGCTTCTGGCGCTCTTGTAGTTCGTGATATAGGTCGGGTCTTCGGAAAGCAGGTAACCGACGATCTGATTGATGGGATTGTACCCCTTTTCACTCAGCGCGCTGTATACGGTTGTGAGCAGTGCTTTCATCTCTTGATCGGCTTCATCGGGAACTACAAATTTGATCGTATTGTCGTTCATAACGGTTAACCTCCTTCGTCGGTTTTGTTGTTAGTATCATAGTATATTTGCCGGGCAATGTAAATATCCTGAACATTTCATTTATGTTACAAGATTTTGCGTCGGATGACATAATGCCACACAAGATATATTATTGGCAACCAACAAAGCAGACGGGAGGAAAACCACCGGTGCATCAGCGGAGCGTGACGTCCTTTTCTTCCTTGAGCGCCTGGAGGACCTTGTCCACAACACCGGTGGAATCCTCGTCGGTGAGCGTCCGGTCGTCGGCGCGCAGCTCAAGGGAGAACGCAACGCTCTTCTTGCCCGGGGCAATGCCGGGACCGCGGTAGATATCAAAGAGGTTAATCTTGCGCAGAAGCTTACCGGCAGCACCCGAGATGCAGCGCTCCAGCTCGCCTACGGTGAGCGATTCGTCGCAGACCAGCGCCAGGTCGCGCGTGACTGCCGGGAAGCGCGGCAGACTGTGGAAGACGCGCTCTTCGGCAAGAGAAGCTTCGATCGCCGTGAAGTCGAGATCCGCGACATAGACCTCGCCGCCGATGCCGTAGGTTTCCGCGACCAGCGGATGAATCTGACCGATGGTACCGGCGAGCTTGCCGTCAATGAGAATGTCGGCGCAGCGACCGGGATGGTAGCTCGGGTTTTCGCGGTTTGCGACGTACTCGGCAGGCTTGACGTTGAGCAGTTGCAGCAGCGCGTCAATCTCGCCCTTCATTGTGAAGAAGGTTTCATGCTCGCCATAGGTGCCGAAGATCAGGTGGCGCGGCTCTTCGGGAAGATCCTGTCCGTCGACCGGAAGATACACTCTGCCAAGCTCATAGAGCTTGACGCCCTTGTTCTTCATGGCGTAGTTGCGGGAGAGAATGTCCAGCATGCTCGGCAGGATGATCGTGCGCATGATGGAGGTATCTTCGCCCAGCGGGTTGACGAGCTTCAGAGTTTTGCGCAGGGGGGAGT
This sequence comes from uncultured Clostridia bacterium, assembly GCA_937907715.1. GTDB lineage: Bacteria > Bacillota > Clostridia > Oscillospirales > Oscillospiraceae > CAG-170. The sequence continues at coordinate 1,524 of CALERM010000134.1, read as the reverse complement.
CCTTCGGAATGCGGACCGCGTCAAACGATGCGGGGGAGACGAACGAATAGGTGATAATCTCGCTGTAGCCCAGGCTTCTTGCCGCGGCGCCCGCCTGATTTTCCAGCATCGCGGTCTCGGAATAGCCGCCGCGCGTCGTTGTGCCGCGCATGAGCGTGGTTGCAATGTTATTATACCCATAATAGCGCGCAACTTCCTCAGCAATATCCGCCATGCAGCGAAGGTCCGGGCGCCACGAGGGCACCTGAATCTGTCCGCCCACAACCGGTACCTCTTCGCGGCGCAGGTACTCGATCATATCCGCCTCGGAAATCTCGGTGCCGAGCAGCGCGTTGATTTTTTCCGGCTCCAGCGGAAGCGTTACGGGCGCGGGGACGTAGTTGATGATGTCGATCATGCCGTCCATAACCTCGCCTGCGCCGAGAAGCTCCACCAGCTCACACGCGCGGTTGACTGCCGGAACGGTCAGCATGGGGTCAATGTCCTTTTCAAATTTTGCCGAAGCGTCCGTGCGCATGCCGAGCGCGAGCGCGGTCTTGCGGATGGAGGCGCCCGAGAAATTCGCGGACTCGAAAACGACGTCGACCGTGTCGGAGACGATTTCGCTGTTCTCGCCGCCCATGATACCGGCAAGACCGACGGGCTTTGTTTCGTCGGCGATGACGAGCATGTCGGGCTGCAGGTCGCGCACGTTGCCATCGAGCGTCGTGAGCGTCTTGTCCTCGCCTGCGCGGCGGACGATGATCTTGCCGCCGGAGACGTAGCGGTAGTCAAAGGCATGCATCGGCTGACCGTATTCGATCATGACATAGTTCGTGATGTCGACGATGTTGTTGATCGGGCGCACGCCGGCAGAGCGCAGCCTTCTGCGCATCCACTTCGGACTCGGCGCAATTTTAACGTTGCGGACCATGCGCGCGGTGTAGCGCAGGCACAGATCGTCCGCCGGAACCTCGACGTCGAGAAGGTCAGTCAGCACGCCTTCCGCGCCGCCTCTGACAACTGGCTCATGATGGTGCATGGGGACGTTGAACGCAGCTGCCGTCTCGCGCGCAAGACCCAGCAGGGAATAGCAGTCCGGGCGGTTGTTGGTGATTTCAAATTCCACGATTGAGTCATCGTTGCCGATGACCTTGTTCATGTCCTCGCCGATTTCCGCATCTTCGTCGTTGAGAATCCAGATGCCGTCTTCATAGGCGGTCGGGCAGTCGTTGACAGTCAAGCCCAGCTCCTTGAACGAGCAGAGCATGCCGCAGGATTCCACGCCGCGGAGCTTACCCTTCGTGATGTGGACGCCGCCGGGCAGATACGAATTGTGCTTTGCCACGGGGACGAGGTCTCCAACCTGGACATTCTGTGCGCCGGTGACGATCTGGACCGGCTCGCCGTCACCGACGTCGACCTGGCAGACCCACATATGATCGGAGTTTTCATGCTTCGCCATCGAAAGAACCTTGCCGACGACGACGTTTTTGATGTCCTCGTCCATGCGCGTGGTCGTCTCGACCTTCTGACCGGCGATGG
>CALERM010000133.1 GCA_937907715.1 uncultured Clostridia bacterium | reverse complement strand
ACTTCCAGCCGGAAGAGGGCTGCTTCACGGTCTACACCGACCCGGCAGACTTCAACGACGTTGCCAAGGCGCTCGAGGACAAGGGCTACAAGTTTGAGTCCGCACAGATCGAGATGGTTCCGCAGAACTATCAGAAGCTGGAAAACCCTGAGGATATTTCCAACATGGAAAAGATGCTCGACATCTTCGAGGACGACGACGACGTCCAGAACGTCTGGCACAACTGGGAGCAGGACTGATTTCATGTCGCGCGGAGCAATATAACCGGTTTGTGTCCGGATCGCTGCTATCCTGGCAGCGAAACGGTTTTCTTGCGGCTGCACGGGCAGATTGTTTAAACTGTATTTCAAAGCCGGGACAGAGTTTGTCAGGGATTCTGTCCCAGCTTTTGATCATTAACGTCGTTTTGCCCAAAAACGCAGGTATTATTTTGCGAAATTCGTCAGTCGTGCCGAAGTTTTCCGCAAGGTGCAAAACGGCGTTGACAAACGGGGATCGAAGGCGTATCTTAGAGCCATCATCATCTGGTAACTGCTATGAACAGGACACGACTTCCCCGCAGCACCGTTTCCAGAAAGCCGTCGGTTGTGCGAGACGGCAGCAAGGAGCGGGTGACGTTATCCCCTGCGAGCAGCTTCGGCAAAAGCGGATTTTTCTGAACCGCAAGTAGTCGGAGCCGGTTTCCCACCGTTAACCGGGAGCGCCGTGTCTGCGGCGAACGAGAGGCAGAGCTTTTTCTCTGCAAGCAAAGTGGTAACGCGGAAGTTTGAACAGCTGCGGCTGTTTATGCCTTCGTCTTTGCGTTGGTGCGTTTTGGCGCGCCATCGGAAGGGCGGAGGCTTTTTTCGTGGCAAAAACCGGATGACGAGCAAAAATCCCTGTGAAAGAAGGAACTTTTATGAACACACTCGTCATCGTATTGCTCGCGGCAGTCGTTCTGTTTGCAGCCTATGTGCTGTACGGACGCTGGCTGGCAAAGAAGTGGGGCATCGACCCGACGGCAAAGACGCCCGCCGTTCAGAAAAATGACGGCAAGGACTATGTGCCGACCAACGGCTGGACCGTTTTCAGCCACCAGTTCTCATCCATTGCAGGCGCAGGTCCTGTCACCGGCGCCATTCAGGCGGCGGCGTTCGGCTGGGTGCCGGTGCTTTTGTGGGTACTGCTGGGCGGCATTTTCTTCGGTGCGGTCACGGACTTCGGCGCCCTGTATGCCTCGGTCAAGAACGAAGGCAAGTCCATGGGCATGCTGATTGAAAAGTACATCGGCAAGCTTGGACGAAAGCTTTTCCTGCTGTTCTGCTGGCTGTTCTGCGGCATTGTCATCGCGGCGTTTGCGGACATGGTGGCGGGCACGTTCAACGCCTATACCGTTACTGACGGCGTGACGCAGCTTGCAGAAGCGGCGCAGACGAACGGTGCGGCGGGCATGGTGTCGATCATGTTCATGGTCTTTGCGGTCGTCTTCGGTCTGGTCCAGAAAAAGTGGAACCTCTCGGGTCTTAAGGAAGCGGTCGTCGGTCTGGTCTGCATCGCAGCTTCCTTTGCCATCGGCATGAACTGTCCGCTGATCTACAGCAAAGCAACCTGGAGCTACATCACGTTTGTCTACATCTTCTTTGCAGCCGTCCTTCCGATGTGGCTTCTCAAGCAGCCGCGCGACTACATGACGACGTTCATGTTCATCGGCATGATTGCCGGCGCGGCAGTCGGTCTTCTGGTTGCGCATCCGGCAATGAACCTGCCGGCATTCACGAGCTTCAACACCTCGCTCGGCTCGATGTTCCCGATTCTGTTCGTCACCGTGGCGTGCGGCGCAGTCTCCGGCTTCCACAGTCTGGTCTCCTCCGGCACGTCTTCCAAAACCGTGGAAAACGAAAAGGACATGCTCAAGGTCGGCTACGGCGCGATGGTCCTTGAGAGCCTGCTTGCCGTTCTGGCGCTCTGTGTCGCCGGTGCGGCAGCGGCAGCCGACGGCACGCCCGCTGCAGGCACGCCGTTCCAGATTTTCAGCCGCGGCGTTGCAGGCTTCTTTGAGATGTTCGGCGTTCCGAGCTATGCGGCGACCGTATTCATGACCATGTGCGTATCCGCTCTGGCACTCACCAGCCTCGACGCGGTGGCAAGAATCGGACGCATGAGCTTCCAGGAGCTGTTCTCCGTGGACGATATGGCGCACGCCGAGCCGTGGCGCAAGCTCTTCTGCAACACGTATTTCTCGACCGCGCTGACCCTTGCCTTTGGCTTCCTGCTCACGCAGATCGGCTACGCCAACATCTGGCCGCTCTTTGGCTCGGCAAACCAGCTTCTTTCCGCGCTCGTTCTCATCACGCTGTGCGTCTTCCTGAAGGTCACGGGCCGCAGCAACAAGATGCTCTTCCCGCCGCTTGTTATCATGCTCTGCGTGACGTTCACGGCGCTGGTGCAGCGGCTCCTTGCGATGGTCCAGGCAATCCGGACCGCCGCCTCCACCACGATTCCTGCCGGCGAGACGACCTGGGGCGCGGTGTTCATCGCAAACGGTCTGCAGCTGATCATTGCGGTGCTTCTGATCGTGCTGGGTCTGACCATCGTCGTCAACGCGCTCAAGAGCTACGTCAAGAGTGAGTCCGGCAGCGAACAGGCAAACGCATAATCTTCCCAATCACAGCAGCAAACCCCGCTTCTGACCGGAAGCGGGGTTGCTTTTTTCGACAGAATATGGTATTGTCAATCCGGTGCTACCGATAAACGGCAAGCGGGCGGCTCCCCCGGCATTCGCAGGGGGCTTCACCTCTTTTTGTTGCCCCCTGACTTACAGAAAGGGGGGCTAAGACATGGTTACTTATTCTGATATGATTCAGCTTGGTATCCTCATTGTCGGCATTATTAGCCTCTTCATACAGGCTAATAACAAAAAGAAGTAACCGCCCCATCCTTCCACAGAGGGCGGTTATTTCTTAACCAATCTTCGGGGAGCTGCTCGTTTGCCGGTAGCACCCTTGTATTTTCAGTATAGCCGATTTCTCCCAAAAGTCAAGGGCTTACAGCATCTGATCGTCGTCTGACGGGATATATTCGGCAATTGCCTCAATCGGGCAATTCAGAATCCGGCATAAATCATTCAGCGTCGTCGTGGTGACCGACTTATTGTGCCGCAGCTTATCAATGGTTGCACTCGAAAGATGATGATCTTTAATGAGCGTATAGGTACTCTCTTTGGAGGCACGCAGCGTTTGCCAAAAGGGTCCGTATGATATCATTTTGTTCTGCCTCCAATCACGTTTTCCTTATCTTAATCACATCACCTCCATATTGACTATAGCCATAATTCCGCATATAATCATTATAACGACTAAGTAAAGTCAATGGAGGATGATGGAATGCTTGAACAAGAGAAACTGGACGAACTCGACATCGCTTTCTTGCGACAGATGGAGCGCGAGCTTTTGTTGGAGACGGTCTGTGACGAGCGGCGGTTATCCGACGCGGAGATCAAAACGCTTCTGAACGAGCGCAGCGTGCGCGCGCTGGCAGAGATTCGCCGCATTCTGGACAAGGACACGCCGGACGAGACCTGCTTCGAAAAAATCGAGCGGATTGTCAAGGTCTATGAGGCAATCGGCGCAGACGGCGGCGCACGGCACGATTTTTAAGGTGTATCTGAAAACTCCCAATGTGACCGGCGGCGAGGAATTTTTGCGCTGAGCGAGACATTTTTTCGCAGGAATACTGACGTATTTCAAGGAAAAATGGCGCGGTGCAGCGTGAAAAGGCCCGCTGTCCGGGTGCGTTGGGGGTTTTCAGATACACCCTAAGAACCCCAAAACCCGCGCAGAGGTTCAAAGCTTCTGCGCGGGTTTTTTCCAGGCAAGACTAGGCAAGATAAACCACGGGCTTGATCAAATCCGGCGTCTTGTCCTTCATGAGATAGAGCGCCTGCTCCACATGAGAAAAGCCGTAGAACTTATGCGTCAGCAAAAGCGACGGGTCCACGCGCCCGGTCTCGATCAGCCGCAGCAGCCGCTCGGCGCGCAGTCTGCCGCCGGGCATAAGACCGCCGCGAAGCTGCTTGTGCGCCATGCCGCAGCCCCACGCGGCGCGCGGAAGCTTCACATAGTCGCCGGAGCCGAGATAGTTGACATTCGCGACAATGCCGCCGGGCTTCAGCATGCGGATTGCCGCGTCAAACGTATCGGCATTGCCGCCCGCAACGATGACCTTGTCCACACCCTTTCCCTTCGTCCGGTCCAGAATCTGCTCGGCAAGATCGCCGTTTTTGTAGCTGAGAAAGTCCGTCGCGCCGTATTGCTTTGCCGCGTCCATGCAGACCTTCCGCGTACCGACGCAGAAAACATCCCCCGCTCCGCGCAGCACGCACGCGCGCACCGCCATCAGCCCGACCGGTCCGATACCGATCACGCAGACGCTCTCACCGAACTGGATGTCCGCCAGCTCTGCTGCGTGAAAGCCCGTGGGCATCATGTCGCAGAGCATGCACGCCGTGCCGGGGTCCAGATCGTCCGGCAAACGCGCCAGATTGGCGTCCGCTTCATTGACATGGAAAAACTCGGCGAACACGCCGTCCTTGTAATTGGAAAACTTCCAGCCTGCAAGCATGCCGCCGGCGTGCATCGCAAAGCCGCGCTGCGCCGCCTCGCTGCCCCAGTCGGGCGTGATGGCAGTGACGATTACGCGGTCGCCGGGGGCAAAATCGCGCACGAGGCTTCCAACCTCCACAACCTCGCCCACCGCCTCATGCCCCAGAATCATGTCCTTGCGCTCGCCGAGCGCGCCTTCCCAGACAGTATGAACATCACTTGTACAGGGCGATACGGCAACGGGGCGAATAATCGCATCCAGCGCGCCGCAGACGGGGCGCGATTTTTCAATCCACCCTGTCTTCCCCGCGCCAAGCATGGCAAAACCCTTCATAGCAGTCTCCTTTGCCTCAAAAGATAGCCCTAGTATCCCCCATTGCCTGGATTTTAAGCACCCGGCTTGCTTTTTTCCGCGCGCGTTGGTATGATGAAACCGCCTGCAGGTACAGGCGGTCTGGAGGGATTATTATGGCAGTGGACTGTCATATTCATATGGCGCTCGACGGCGGCTACTGGAAAACGGCGCTTGCGCGCCATAAGAATGCGCCCGACGAGGCGTTCATCCGCAAAACGCTCGAAACCTACAAAACGCTCGGCTTTACCTATCTTCGAGACGGCGGCGACCGCTGGGACGCGGGAAAGCGCGCCAGCGAGCTGGCGGGAGAATACGGCATCGTCTATCGCACGCCGTGCTTTCCCATCTACCGCAAAGGGCACTACGGAAGCTTTATCGGGCGCGGCTTTGAAACGATCGACGATTTCCGCGCGCTTGTCGCAGAGGTCAAAAAAAGCGGCGGACATTTTATCAAGCTTATGATTTCCGGATTGATGGATTTTAATCACTACGGCGTTCTGACCGACGAGCCGATGCCGGAGGATCTCATTGCCGAACTCACAAAAATTTCCCACGGCGAGGGCTTTTCCGTCATGGCGCATGCCAACGGCGACGCGGCGGTACGCGGCGCGGTGAAAGCCGGGATCGACTCGGTCGAGCATGGCGCTTATTTAACCGACGAGACGCTTCACATGCTCGCCGAAAGCAAAACCGTCTGGGTGCCGACGCTGGTTACAATCGGGAATCTGATCGGAGACGCCAGGTTCCCGGAGACCGCAACAACGCCGCTTCTCGCCTATCAGCTGGACGCCGTCCGGAAGGCAGCGCAGTACGGCGCGTTTCTTGCCCCCGGCAGCGACGCAGGCGCATATCGGGTCTTCCACGGACAGGGCGGGCTGGGCGAGCTGGCGCTTCTGCATACCGCGCTGGGCGATTGCGCAGACCAAATCCTCGCCCGCGGCACGGCAGAAATCGAAGCGCGCTTCTGAGCGGTTGCACTCCAGGCAAATCCCTGCTACAATAAACGCACGAGATATAGACCGGAGGGATTTTTCATGTGCGCAAAAAAGGCGAAAACCACAAAAAAGAAGATCGTTTCTGCTGCCTGGAAGCTCTTTTATGAGCAGGGCTATGACAATACGACGGTAGACGATATTGTAGAAGAATCCGGTACCTCGAAGGGCTCGTTCTATCACTATTTTGAAGGAAAGGACGCGCTTTTAAGCTCGCTGTCTTTTCTGTTCGACGAAAAATATGAGGAGCTGATGCCGGGCGTGGACCCGGAGATGAACAGCATGGATAAACTGCTGTATCTCAACCGGGAGCTGTTCGGTATGATCGAAAATACCGTGTCACTGGAGCTGCTGGCGCGGCTTTTTTCCTCGCAGCTGATCACCAAGGGCGAGCGGCACCTGCTGGACAGCAGCCGGGTCTACTATAAAATCCTGCGCCAGATTATCTCCGAGGGGCAGCAGCGCGGGCAGATCCGCTCCGATCTGACGGTCAACGAAATTTCCAAGCTCTACGCCATGTGCGAGTGGGGTTTGATGTACGACTGGTGCATTTGCAGCGGCAACTACTCGCTGAAAAACTATGCGGCGTCGGTCATGCCGCTGCTGCTGGCGTCCATTCGGCAAAAATAATTTTTGATCGAAAAAATGATTCCGGTTCAGGCTAAAAATTGTACAGCGGAAAAACATTGAGATTCCTATGAAAATTCAATATTTATTTGGGCGCAGTATGGACATCAGTCTATACTGCGTTCTGTGTTGCAGTCTATTTTCCGACATGATAAGATACGCGGGAAATGTGAAAGAACTGTTAAGGAGTTGGTTTTGTGATAAACGCAGAGGTTCTTGCGTTCGTGTTGTACTTTGTGCTGATGCTCACCATCGGTGCGCTGTTCTTCTTCAAGGAAAAGGGCGCAGGTGAAAAGGAATATTTCCTGGGCGGCCGCCACATGGGTCCGTGGGTGACGGCAATGAGCGCGCAGGCGTCCGACATGTCGGCGTGGCTGCTGATGGGTCTTCCCGGCTCGATTCTTGCCTTCGGCTTCGGTCAGATCTGGATCGGCATTGGTCTGGCGCTCGGCACGATTGCCAACTGGATCATTGTCGCGCGGCGGCTTCGCTGCTTCTCCGAGGCGGCGAACGACTCCATTACCCTGCCGCAGTATTTATCGAACCGCTTTGCAACGAAGAGTCTCGCGCTGCAGATCATCTGTGCGGTCATTTTCCTCGTCTGCTTCACGATCTATGTCGCCTCCGCGTTCGTCTCGGGTGCGACGGTCTTTACGATGGTCTTCCCGAGCCTGTCCAACCAGACGGCGATGCTTCTGTTCGCGCTGATCATCATCA
>CALERM010000132.1 GCA_937907715.1 uncultured Clostridia bacterium | reverse complement strand
CAAAGCTCCTCCGTATAAATGCCTTCCGCCTTCATCTTTGCCACAGCCTTCTTGACCGAAGCCAGATCTTCGCGGTAGGTCACGCCGTACCAGGTCTCCTCACATGGCAGCACCTGTACGCTTGCGGACTTGTCTGCCAATTGCTCGTTCACCACGAACGGCAGAAAATATTCGCACTTGAACGGATTTGCCGGAATAGCTTCCTTCAGGAACGCGCCCATGCGATTCCATAGCTCGTCCAGCACGTGCGCCGAGAAGCCCCAGAGGTTCATCGACACGATCGTATCGCCCGGCAGCGGAAAAAACTTTACACCGTCCTCGGTATATTCAGCGTCCGCACCCTTCTTGAAAATCTTCGTGCGCTCCGTCACGCCGGTCAGCATGTCGTTTTCGATCTCGCACACGCCGCGTGCAACCGAACCGAACTCTGTCACCGTATTTTTCAGGCGGTAGCCGACCATGGCATACTTGCTCTCATCGGTCTGAGCCGCAAGAAAATCGTAGATTTCTGAAAACGCCGTGCGACCATAGAAATCATCCGCGTTGATGACGGCAAACGGACCGTTTACCACGCCCTTGCAGCAAGCCAGCGCGTGACCCGTCCCCCAGGGTTTCGTGCGACCGGTCGGAATTTCAATGCCCTCTGGCAGCCGGTTCAGATCCTGATAGACGTAGGACACATGGAAATATTTCTCCATGCGGTCGCCGATGCACTCGCGGAATTCCTCCTCCATCTCACGCTTGATGATAAATACCACGTCGCGGAAGCCCGCACGCCATGCGTCATACAGCGAAAAATCAATAATGATATGTCCCTCCGCGTCGACCGGCTCGATCTGCTTGAGCCCGCCAAAGCGGCTGCCCATGCCCGCAGCCATGATGACAAGGATCGGCTTCTGTTTATCCATTTTCATGCCTCCTTTTTACTTTATTTTCATCTTATCCAGTCTGTTTCTATAAGGCAATCTTTTTTACCGTTTTGTGTACTATCTGATAAATTTCAAGTATTATTTGAAAAAAGCATTGTTGAATCGAGCGGAATATGATAAAATCATTACAGTCGGAGGTGATCGTTTGCAGATCAAAAATCTCTCTATTGCACAAGCGCAATCCTATGGAACGATTCTCTCTTCTCTTCCAGAATGTACGTTTCAGGTTTTGCGTCAGGACATTGATTCCACCGTCGCCGTGAAAGAATACCGCTCCGAAGAAACGGTCATCCTGGACTATATTTCTGGAATGTCGCTGCTCGTCATCTATGAATCGGACGTCTATGATCTCTACTATCTCGACCGCGTCTTTGCGCTGCGCCCCGGTATCCGCTTTTCTGTTGCTGCACTGGATGGCTTCTGTCAATTTAATTGCTATACTCTCAGCACAGACTCTCTTCAGGTTATTGCAGAGCACCCTGCCATGCAATTCCACGACATTGCAAATAGTCTGAAGCTGGACAGACTCTATACGTTCTTTTATCAGGAATGTGCGCGTGATTTCTATTTCCGCGGAGAGCAGCATGAGGCGCTGGAGCTGGTCTACGTCGATCGTGGCGAACTACATAATCTGGTTGGCGGCACAGATATCCTGCTTAGGCAGCAGCAGCTTCTGCTCATTGACCGAAATGTCTGGCATATGCAGTATGCCGATTTGCCCGTCAGTTTTCTGACGATTTCTTTTCGAGTGGATACTTCATCACCGTGCTCTAAGCTGGCGGGACGCTGTCTGAACCTTTCCTCCCGGCAAGTCGCGCTGATGCGGCAGATGCTATTGGCAGATGCAACTTCGGAATACGCGTATGACAGCATGGAAAGTATGCTGCGGTTACTGCTGATTGATCTATTGCGCCATGAGCAAACCAGCTCTCAAAAATCCGCGCGCTCCCTTCCTGCCACCAATCACGCTGAGCAAAGGATTGTCGATCAGCTTATCCAGACTGTATCGGCAAACGCCGGGCAGAAGCTCAGCCTGCAGCAGCTCGCAGATTCCGTCCACATCAGCACGACTTATTTACACCGGATTTTTCAAACGCAGCTTGGTATGACGCCCGGCAATTATTTGGCGAAAATCCGAATCGAAGAAAGCAAGCTGCTATTGCGCGATGGATCGCTGTCTATGGGTGAAGTTGCAAAACAGCTTAGCTTCTCCAGTCAGCAGCAATTCTCCCGTCAGTTCCGCTCAGTTACCGGCATGACTCCTTCTGAATATGTAAAAACACTTCGATAGCATAAAACAGCCGCAATCATTTTGATTGCGGCTAAAGCTGGGCTTTTTCGCAAAGATATGGTAAAATAGAAGCGGGTGATGAAAAGAT
>CALERM010000131.1 GCA_937907715.1 uncultured Clostridia bacterium | reverse complement strand
CTGAGCAAGACATTTTTTCGCAGGAATACTGACGTATTTCAAGGAAAAATGACGCTGACGCAGCGTGAAAAGGTCCGCTGTCCGGGTGCGTTGGGGGTTTTCAGATACACCCTAGGTTTATCGTGCATACAAAAAGAGAGTGCTTACGGTTTTCGTAAGCGCTCTCTTTCTGGTTTGCCATTGCATTCGATTCTGCTGAAGTTGCAAGGATTCTTGTGCCGAGCAGCAAACTCTCAGTCCTTTCCGTCGCAAGGCACTTTTGCTCTGCAAAAGTCCTTGCGAGGGGCAGTCGCAGATTGGCGGCAATCAAAACGAACAAAAAATTCCCGCCGATGGTCGGCGGGAATTTCTTCTTACTTCTTTGCCTTCTTTTCCTTGCGGGCAGCAGCGGCTTCTGCTCTCTTCTTTGCCGCTTCCTTCTCTGCGGTGTTGTTGGTGGAAATCGCAAACTTCGCAAACTCGACGCGGACGCGGTCAGCGCTGGTCTCGATGACGATGGAATCGTCCTTGACCGAGACAACGTCGCCGATGACGCCGCCGATGGTCGTGATGTTATCGCCAACCTTGATCGCATCGCGCATTGCCTGCGCTTCCTTCTTGCGCTTGTTTTCCGGGCGAATCATGAAGAAGTAGAAAACCGCAATCAGGACAACCATCATGACGAGCATCGAAGCACCGCCGCCGTTTGCCGCAGAAGCGTCTGCGGAAGTTAAAAACAGAACCATTACATTTTCCTCCGAATTAAAAGTCTTTGTTTATTATAACGAGAGCCGCATGCTTTTGCAAGCCGCCTGTGAAAAATAGCCATGAAATTCACAAAAACTTCTTATATTTTTTCATCGAGCTTGCGCGAATACTCGGCGCGGAAATCGGCAAATGTCCCTTCGTCGAGCGCGTCGCGGATTTTCTCGGTCAGCTTGTTATAAAAATACAGATTATGCATCACGCTCAGACGCATGGCGAGCATCTCCTCGGCTTTGAACAGGTGCCGGATATATGCCCGGGAATAGCGTCTGCACACCGGGCAGTCGCACTGCGGGTCGATGGGGCTGTCGTCACAGGTATACTTTGCGTTTTTCATGTTCATGGCGCCCTGCCAGGTAAAGAGCTTGCCGTGCCGCGCGTTTCTCGCGGGCATGACGCAGTCGAAAAAGTCAACGCCCCGGGCGACGCTCTCGATGATATTGGAGGGTGTTCCCACACCCATCAGATACCGCGGCTTGTCCTTCGGCATATACGGCTCGACGGCGTCGATGATGTCATACATAACCTCGGTCGGCTCTCCGACGGCAAGCCCGCCGATCGCATAGCCCGGCAGATCCAGCTTCGCAATCTCCTGCATGTGCCAGATGCGAAGGTCCTTGAACGTCGCGCCCTGATTGATGCCCCAGAGCTGCTGTCCGGGGTTGACAGCGTCCGGCTCGGCGTTGTATTCTGTCAGCGCCTTTTTGCAGCGCGCCAGCCATCTTGCCGTGCGCTCGCACGAGGCTTTGGCATACGGATAGGTCGCCGGATTTTCCACGCACTCGTCAAACGCCATCGCGATATCCGAGCCGAGATTCGACTGGATGCGCATGCTCTCTTCCGGACCCATAAAAATTCTGTGTCCGTCCAGATGCGACGCGAACGTCACGCCCTCTTCCCTGATCTTGCGCAGCCCCGCCAGAGAAAAGACCTGAAAGCCGCCGGAGTCGGTCAGAATGGGACCGCTCCACGTCATGAATTTGTGAAGCCCGCCCATTTTTTTCACGACCTCGTCGCCCGGGCGAAGATGCAGGTGATAGGTGTTGGAAAGCTCGACCTGTGTACCGATGTGCTCCAGGTCCTCCGCCGACAATGCGCCCTTGATCGCCGCCTGTGTGCCGACGTTCATAAACACCGGCGTCTGCACCGTCCCGTGCGGGCAGGTAAACTCGCCCCGGCGCGCCTTTGCTTCTGTTTTCAGCAGTTTAAACATGCAGCCTCCTTGTGTGTACAATCTGTTCGAGACGTGATTTCAGTGGATAAGCATCGCATCACCAAAGCTCACGCGAAGCGTGATTTTCGCCTTTTCTGCATAGTAATTCATCGCTTCCTCCATACTTCGCAGATGCAAGGCGCAGCAGTCAAGACCGCCGCGCCCTACTCTGCAATCTTTTTCTTCAGGCAATCCCTTCTGCCGCCACAGAATGCTCATACAGGTACTCTGGCGCAATGTCAATGTCGCCGTCATTCCAAACAGTCACACCGTAGTCAATATAGACGCCTGCAAAGGTGTGTTCATCGACCAGCGGTGCAAAACCCGCATCTTTCAGCAAAGGCGTAAAATCAAAAACTTTTGCTTCTCCGGTTGTAAATCGGAGCCAAAGCTTGT
>CALERM010000130.1 GCA_937907715.1 uncultured Clostridia bacterium | reverse complement strand
TTCCCGAGCCTGTCCAACCAGACGGCGATGCTTCTGTTCGCGCTGATCATCATCATCTACACCTTCCTCGGCGGCTACAAGGCGGTCTGCTGGACCGACTTTTTCCAGGGTCTTCTGATGCTCTGCGCGGTGCTTGCAATTCCCATCGCGATTGTCACGACGCAGAGCCTTGACCCGGCGGCGCTGGAAACCGTGTATGTCAACGCCACCGACGGCACGCAGTATGCCTTCGGCAGCAGCCTGTTTACCGCGAGCTGGCAGGATATCATCTCCGGTCTTGCCTGGGGACTCGGCTACTTCGGCATGCCGCACATCATTGTGCGCTTCATGTCGATTGAAAAGCCCTCGATGGTCAAAAAGAGTGCGATTGTCGCGTGCGTGTGGGTCGTTCTGTCTCTCGGTGCGGTGTGTTTGATCGCCTATTTCGGACGCATGCTGGTAGCAGACGAGCTGCTGCCCGCCGGTCAGCAGAAGACGATCTTCATCGTTCTGGCACGCAAGCTCTTCCCGGCGTTCCTTGCCGGCGTTCTGCTGGCAGCAATCATGGCAGCTTCCATGTCGACCGCAGACAGCCAGCTGCTGGTTGCCTCGTCGTCGTTCACCTCCGACATTTACAAGCCCATCTTCCGCAAGAACGCATCGGACAAGGAAATCCTCTGGATGGGAAGACTTGTGGTGCTGGCAGTCTCCGTTGTCGCTTATGTCATCGCTTCGAGCAAGGGCGAAGGCGCACAGGCGATTATGAACATGGTTGAAAACGCCTGGGGCGGCTTCGGCTCGGCGTTCGGTCCGGTCGTGATTCTCTCGCTGTTCTGGCGGCGTCTGACCTATAAGGGTGCAGTCGCGGGCGTCGTGGCAGGCGCGCTGACGGACGTTCTGTGGTACCTGTTCCTGTCCGGTCCGACCGGCGTTTATGAGCTGCTGCCGGGCTTCGCGGTCGGCATGCTGGCATGCGTGATTGTCTCGCTGCTCGACAAAGTCCCCAGCAAGGAAGTCACCGACATCTTTGACCGCGCCATGAGCCGCTACAATGACTGAACCATAATACTATCTATAATCTGACAGGCGCAGGGATTATCCCTGCGCCTGCTTTTTATCGCCGCCTGAACCAAAGTGCAAAGCCGATTCCTCCCAGAAGTGCCAGCACGCACGCGCCAAGCAGCACAAGCTGCGTCCGCTCCGAGCCGGTCTGCGTGCGATTGCCTGCTGCACCGCCCTCCGGGCGCTGCGGACGTGCGGTGCTGTCTTCCCCGGGTGCAGTCTGTGCGTCCTGCGGGCTGCCGGATGCTGCGCCAGAATCGTCCGCCGCTTCGGTTTCGGACGACGGCTGATTTGACGTTCCATCCGGGCGCTCTGGCGGTGTGAATGCGCCGTCTGTGCCTTCCTCGCCGTTCTTGCGGTCGAAGCCTCTGCCGCCGCCCATGGTGTTTCCCATGCTGCCCATGTCGGAGATCGTAATGGATGATGCGTCCACAAGATTTGCATTGTCCTCCTGCTGCGCCTCAGACGTCGACGGAATCGTGCCGTCCAGCTGCCCCTGTACGCTTTGCACGCGCAGCGCGCAATAGGTCTTCAGCGTCTGCACACCGGTCTCAAATTTCTCCGTCGTGCAGAACTTCGTCGGGTCCTTTTCCACATACGGCGCAATCAGGTTATACGCCTCGTCGATCAGCGTGTCGATATTCGCCGTCTGCAGGAACTGTGCGTAGTATTCGTGGTACCGCGCAGTGTATGCCTCGCTGGAGAACATCCACGCCTGCATCGGGCGGTCGGAAAGCACATCGTCGATGGGGTCGTTCACGGAGTTCGTCGCGTCGTTTCCCTGAAAGCCGCCGAAAGCGAGGTTATAGTCCCAGGGCAGCATGGAGAGCTTCCCGTCCTGCTCGTAAAGATAGTAGTTGTGAATCATCGAGCCCGTGTAGCTGTCGCCGTTCACAACAAAATTGTGGACCACAAAGTAGCGCAGCACCGTATCGATATCCAGAACATCCTCCAGATCCTCATAGGAAGAAAGCTTTTGCAGGCTCTTGATCAGCCGCGCCTCATCGTTTGACGACACGTCTGTTTTCGCGTTGTCGAAAATATTCGCATAGCTCTCGGGGTCGTCGTCGATGTATTGCAGCTTCACATCGTTTGAGCTGTTCATCCCGCCGCCAAAATCCCCACCCGGCATCTGCGGCTTTCCGCTCTGTGCAGGTGCAGTCTCCGGTGTGTTTTCCTCCGTTTCGGTTCCTGCACCCTCCGGCTTTTCCGGCGGCGCCGCATCGGAATCCGGGCTCTGGAAGCCGTCCGGCGGGGTTCCGGGGAAATTGCCGGGCGTAAAGTCCTCGAAGCCGGACGGGTCGAAGTCCGTCTCGGCAAAGTCGAAGTCTTCCATGTCGAAGTCCTTGCCGTTGCCGCGTCCGCCGCCGAAGGACATGGAATCCGGCTTATACAGTTCTCCCGCGTCTTTGCCGTAGTTTCGCTCCAGGAAGGCGTCCTCCACGCCCTCGACCGCGAGATACAGCCCCCAGTCCTCGCCGTTTACCGTGATGTAGACAAAGCTGCACAGCGGACTGGCGACGCCGAACTGTCCCATCAGCCGGTAGACCAGATAATCCTTCATCATGGTGTTGTCCTGAATGAGGTTGTTGAGGCAGAGCTTGTCAAGTCCGTGATAGGTCTTTCCGCTGTCGTAGTGGTCAAACTCCATCTTGAAGCTGTAGCGCTGGCTGCCCAGCTGCCGGACCGAGGAAAGAGACGTGTTGCCCTTGGCGCGGATGGCGACATTCTGATACGACTCGCCGTCGATCACAACCGCGCAGGCGCTGTATTCCTCGTCCTCGCAGGACTCAATAAAGCTGTCCCAGTCGTCCATCACAATATCGACCGTATGGACCTTCGAGGTATCAAACAGCCGCGTCTCATAGCCGAGCGCCGCCGCGCTTGCCTGCAAGCCGAGGCTCTCGCCGTTCATGAATAAAACAGTTAGGATCAAAGACAGAATCAGCACGGCGCAGCAAATCCTGTCTGTCTTTTTGTGCGCCGCCATGGCTTTAACCCATGTACTCGCCGTTGTAGCTGACCAGCACCGCGCTGGACACGCCCGGCGTTGCGGCAAGTCCGGTGACAAACGAGGTATCGTCGCTCTTGAGCCGGACCTCCACATTCAGCTCGATGTTCCCCAGCTGCGCCGCCTTGCTCTTGACAACGGTTCTGACCGTCTCCGCCTTCAGGTAAGCCATCGCCGCCTGCTCCGCCTGCGCATCCGCGCACTGCAGAATTACCATATACGGATTCTGATGGCTCTTGCGGTTAACGAACACAAGCAGCATCCCGCCGATGATCACGCTGCCGAACACCGCCAGCGGAATAAACCCAGCCGCCAGCACAATACCGACCGCAATCGCCCAGAACAAAAACGCGATGTCCAGCGGCTCTTTGATCGCCGTGCGGAACCGCACGATGGACAACGCGCCCACCATGCCGAGAGACAAAACGACGTTCGACGTCACCGCCAGAATAACCAACGTCGTGATCATGGTCAACGCCACCAGCGTCACGCCAAAGCTCGACGAGTACATCACGCCCTGATACGTTTTCTTGTACACCAGAAAAATGAACATGCCCAGCCCGAATGCCAGCGCCAGCGCCAGCACCATGTCGAAAAGGCTCACCGCCGTCACGTTCTCCAGAAAGCTGGACTTGAAAATATCGTTGAATGTCATAGCTTCTTCTCCTTATATCCTTCTATCTTGTTGAAAACCTCGTAGAGTTTCGCCATCCGCAGATGGCGAAATAAAGTAGAAATCATTTTATCCGGCGGCTTTGCCGACCGGACAGGACAGCCGTTGGCAGCTCTGCTGCCTTACGGATGTCGCGTGCCCCTTGCGGGTAAAAATACTTCTCGCCTCGCAAGTGTGGAATTTTTGTCCCTGTGGGACAAAAATTATGCGCGCAGTCGAGGCGCATCCTTTTCTTGAAAAAGCGAACGCTTTTTCAAGAAGTGTTAATCATACATCCGGCATGCCGCATATTTGGAAAACGCACCGGAGCGTCTTCCCGGCAGCTGCACGATATCATGCACCACATCCGGCAGAAAGGCGTCCCATTTGACCTCCAGAATCGCCGGATTCCCCGGAACCGGCGCGGTCGGACAGGCTGCGTTCAGGAAATCTGTGCAGGATAGTCCGGTGCGGATCTGGTAGTCCAGCGTCACACGGACGTTTCCGGGTGCGTAGACGAACGGCTCTCTGGTGTAGTCCACAATCGTTCTGGGCTTTAAGCGCTGCGCGCGCATTTTGCCGTACAGCTCGCGGATGAGCGGCTGCTCATGCTCAGGCATCCACAGAAGATTTCCTTCCACAATTGCCTGCGCCTGCCACGCGCTCAGGCTTGCCGTATCCTTGCGCCCCAGCCCCGCGAGCTTCGACTTCTTTTCCAGGTGGATACACGAAAGATCGCCGTTATAATACCGGATGCGGAACTTTTCGCGCCGCGACACCCCGTCGAGCTTTTCGCGCAGCGCCTTGTCCTCCGGCGTGTCAAAATAAAGGCTGCGGATGAAATAGCGCCCGCTTTGCGCATGCACATCCGGCTTCAGCACACACCGCAGCCGCTGCCGCAGCACAAGAAGATCCTGCTGCGACACTTCAATTTTCCACTCATGGCGGTAATCCGTCATGGTCCTTCCTCCCTTCGCTCATGGTGTATCTGACACCTCAGGTGTTTTGCTGCCGTAAGCATAGCACCGGACGCTGAAAGGAGTCTGAAATTCTGCCCTTCCGGCTGTAAACAAACTGTAAACGCCGTGTTTTCAGGTTCCTTTCAGGTTTTTGTGGTAGTATACTGAAAGAAATCTGAAAAGGAGGCTCCGTCATGAAAATTCTGATTGTGGAGGACGAAAAGCTTCTTGCCGATTCTCTGAAGACGGCTCTTGAAAAGAAGGGCTTTGCCGTGGAGACCGCCTACGACGGCGAAACCGGCAAGCAGTACGCCGAGCTTGGCGTCTACGATCTTCTGATTCTGGACGTGATGATGCCGAAGCTGAACGGCTTCGAGCTGGCGCGGCAGGTGCGTGCCCGGCGCTGCGCGACGCCGATTCTGATGCTGACGGCAAAATCCGAGCTGGAAGACCGCATCGAGGGACTGAACGCGGGCGCGGATTATTATCTGACGAAGCCGTTTGATATGCGCGAGCTGATGGCGTGCATCAATGCGCTGCTGCGCCGGCAGGGCGGGCAGGTCGACGAGCTGACCTTCGGCAACACCGCGCTCGACCTGTCCTCCGGCATGCTGGTATGTGGGAATGAGCGTGTGCGCCTGTCTGCCCGGGAGTTTGACGTGATGCGCTTTCTGCTGCAATCCGGTCGGAACAATCTCTCCAAGGAGGTTTTGCTTGCAAAGGTCTGGGGCTTTGACTCGAACGCGGTAGAAAACCATGTCGAGGTCTACGTGGGCTTTCTGCGCAAGAAGCTTGCCGCAATCGGCTCAAATGTACGCATTGAGGCGGTGCGCAGGCTCGGCTACCATCTGGAGGTCTCGAAGGAATGCTGAAAAAACTGCGCGTCAAATTCATCCTCATGATGATGACCTTCGCCGCAGTGCTGCTCGGCAGCATCTTCGGTCTCATTTACTACTTCACCGCCGCAAATCTCGCGCAAACCAGCTTTGAAATGCTGCAGTCCGCCGCCCTGCGCCCCATGCGGCCGGAGCGCCCGGGAAATGCACCGGAATCGGTGCGTCTGCCGTTTTTTATCGTGCAGGTGTCGAAAACCGGCGCGCTGACGGCGGAAGGCAATGCGCTGTACGATCTTTCCGACGAAGAGTTTCTGCGCGAGCTGGTACTGGCGGCGCAGGCGCAGGGCAAAAGCGATGGTCTCTTGCGCACCTATCATCTGCGCTTTTTCATTGCCAACACGCCGGACGGGGAAAAGTACGTCTTCGCCGACATGAGCGCCGAACAGGCGACCCTGAAGGGTCTCATCCGGACAAGCGTTCTCATCGGCATCGGCAGCCTTGCGGTCTTTTTTGCGCTGAGTCTCATACTGGCGCGCTGGGCAGTGCGTCCGGTGGAAGAGGCGTGGCAGCAGCAGAAGCAGTTTGTCGCCGATGCCTCGCATGAGCTGAAAACGCCGCTCGCGGTGATTCTGACCAACGCAGAGCTGCTGCAGACGGCAGACGAAGAAGACCGGCAGCGGTTTTCCTCCAACGTGCTTGCCGCCGCCACACAAATGCGCGCGCTTGTCTCCGGTCTTCTGGACCTTGCCCGAAGCGATCAGGCAAAGTCCGCTGCCGCACAGGCACAGTTTGACTGGAGCCGATGCGCGCTTGACGCATGCCTTCCGTTTGAGCCGGTCTTTTTTGAACGCGGGCTGATCTTTTCCTACGACGTCGAGCCGGGACTTTTCGTCCTGGGCGATGAGGCGCAGCTCAGGAGGTGTGCCGACATTCTGCTTGACAACGCACAGAAATACGCCGCGCCCGGCGGTGCATGCAGATTGATTCTTGTGCGCCACGGTAAAAACCGCTGCCGCCTTTGCGTCTCGTCGGAAGGAGAACCGCTGTCTGCCGAGGCATGCCGGAAAATCTTCGAGCGCTTTTACCGGCTCGACAGCGCGCGAAGCCGCGACGGCAGCTACGGACTGGGGCTTTCCATCGCCGAGAGCATCGTCCGCCATTCCGGCGGCAGAATCTGGGCAGAGGGCGCAGAAAAGGAAAACCGCTTTTTCATCGAGCTTCCGCTCTGCAGAACTGCGTCCGCTGCGCCCTGACGCGCCGCCTCTCCGGCGGTGTTCAACATGGAGCAGCTCGCCGCCATCCACCTGCCGCACCCGGAATGGGACGCCAAAAACCTCTTTGTCCGCGACGACAAAAAGCGCAATTACTATCTGATTGCCGTCAAGGGCGACAAACGGGTCGATCTGAAGGAATTTCGCAGGCAGCATGGTCTGCGCGGGCTCAGCTTTGCCTCTGCTGATGATTTGCTTGCCATTCTGGGGCTGATTCCCGGCGCCGTCTCCCCGCTCGGCGTTCTGAACGATACGCAGCGCCGCGTACATGTCTATCTGGACCGAGAGTTTGCCGGAAGCATGATCGGCGTCCATCCCAACGACAACACCGCAACCGTCTGGCTGCTGGCAGACGATCTGCTGGCACTTTTGAAGCAGCACGGAAACGACGCTGCATATACGGACCTGTAGTCCCGGCTTTCTTGCCGGGCGCGCTTCTCCGCACGCAAAAAATCAGCCCGGACGCAAAGCGTCCGGGCTGATTTGCGTAACTGCAAGCTCGCCTTTCGGACCGTTTCTGTTTTACCGGAGCAAAAAAGCCAGCAGTGCGCGGCAGCCTGTTTCAATATCCCGATAGGCGGTTTCAAAATCGTCGGTGTACCATGGATCTGCCACATCGCGGTCTTCTCCCGCAAACGACAGCAGCAGCCGCAGCTTTCCATCCGGGTCTTCGCCGAAGACGCGCCGCATGCCGGACAGATTCTCCCGGTCCATGCCGATGAGATAATCAAAGGCGGCATAGTCCTCCTTTGTAATCTGCCTTGCCCGGTGAGACCCGCAGAAAATCCCGTGCGCAGCAAGCACCCGCTTCGCCGGCGGATAGACCGGGTTTCCCAACTCCTCCCGGCTGGTCGCCGCCGATTCGATCTGGAACGCAGCTTCCAGATTCGCCTTCTTCACGAGGTCCCCGAAAATAAACTCCGCCATCGGACTGCGGCAGATGTTGCCGTGGCAAACGAATAAGATTTTTGTCATTGCT
>CALERM010000129.1 GCA_937907715.1 uncultured Clostridia bacterium | reverse complement strand
GCAAACGAAGCGGGCGCGAACACGCTGGCAATCACAGGAAGCATCGACACGCCGCTTGCCAAGGAAGCAAAGCATGTGATTCCGCTGAACCTGCCGGAAGGCGAGTACATGCCGGGTCTCAACTCCTACGTTGCATCCATGGTTGCGCTGACGCTGCTGGCGATCCGCTTTGCAGAGGCAAAGGACTTCATTTCGCAGGATCAGAAGAAGGAAATGATCGACGCACTGGTCGACTACGCTGCGTCTTATAAGGCGCTGCTGCCCGAGATGGACGAAAGAGCGTTTGAGATTGCCAAGCAGTGGAAAGATCTGCGCGCTGTCGATTTTATCGGCGACTACGCCGACTACGCGACCGCCTTCTTTGGCTCGGCAAAGGTCATTGAGTGCTACGGCGGTCACACGACCTACGATGATTCCGAAGACTGGTGCCATATCAACTACTTCCTCCGTGACCCGCAGACGCTTGGTCGTGTGATGGTCACAAATGAAGAATCTCCGTCGTTTGACCGAACGCTCGAGACGCTCGAGGCAATCCGCAAGTTAGAGAGCCCCTGCATGGTCGTCACCGACGCGGACAAGTCTGTGTTCCCTGCATCGTTTGAGGTGTTTACCACGCCGAAGCCCAAATATTTCTGGATGGCGCCTTTGATGCAGCATCTGCCGTTCGACTTTGTTGCGGGCTATATCGGCGTTCTTATGGGCGTCGAGGGCTTCCGCGAAGACGACCCCAAGTGGACAGAGCTTCCCATGAAGTACAGAAGAGGTCGTCTGAAAGAGAGCGAGATCGTCATTATTTAATGTAGAAGGAGTCAGCAAATGATTAAGATATGTCATGTAAAGACGCAGAAAAATTCTGTTGTCGACATTACGGCCGATGTTCTTGAAGTTGTGAAGGAAAGCGGTGTGCAGAATGGCATCGTCACCGTCATGGCAGACGGCGTGAGCTTCGGCATTGCGCTTCTGGAAGCAAACAACGCTGCAATCGCCGCGGATCTGGTAGAGGAGCTGAAGCGTCTTGTCCCTTCCAGAATCACGTTCCGGTATGAGCTCTCGCCCGATTCTGCCGCCGGCAGAATCAAGAGCTGCCTGTTTGGCGCATCTGCCACAGCGATCATTCAGAACGGCACGCTGGCGTGCGATCAGCTGGGCTTCTTCGTTCTGGAGCATAACGGCGCGTCTGACCGGGGCTTCTACGTCAGCGTAATTGGTGAGTAAGCAAGGAGGAATATACGGATGCTAGCCAAAGACTACAACAATGAATTCCTGCGTCAGATCCGCATGTGCGCCGAAACCACGCACGTGCTGGCAGACGGAGTGACGTTTGATTATCTGGCACAATGCGTGCCTGCCGAAGAGATCAAAAAGACGCGCGAGGTCTTTTTGACCGGCTGCGGAGACAGCTACTGCGCCTGCGTTGCCGCAAAGCCCGTCTATGAAAATATTGAGTCGGACACCAGCACGGGCATGAACCCCGGCATCCCGACCGAAGCGTTCCGCTGCATTGAGTTCACTCGTTATTACGACACCTACAGAAGATTCTGGCTGAGCGGCTTCGGAAGAAGAGTTCCGCTGGTCTGCGGCGTTTCCATCTCCGGCTCGACCATCCGACCGACCGAGGCACTGGCGCGCGGCAACCACTATGGCGCGGTGACAGTTGCGTTTACCGACCATGCCGACAGCATTCTTGCCAAGGAGGCAAAGTATACGGTCCTGCTTCATAGCCCTGCCACGGTACATGCCCCCTGCGTGACCACCTATCAGGCGTCGACTTTTGCGCTCATGAACTTCGCACTCTACGGAAGTGCGGTTCGCGGCAGAATGGCGATGGACGAAGCGGTCCGGCAGAGAGACGCGCTGCTTCGCTACAGCGATCAGTTCTCCGGCAGCTTCCTGAACGAAATCGAAGAGCGCACCTACGAGCTCTCCCAGAAGTGGATTGCCGCCGGTGTCGATTACATGGACTTTGTCGGCGACAGCGCTGACTTCGCGACGGCGTTCTTCGGCTCTGCAAAGATGGTCGAGTCGTTTGGCGGCGTGACGACGAACGACGACTCCGAGGGCTGGAACCACATCAACTACTTTATCCGCAATCCGGAGACGATCGGCACGTTTGTCATTGCAAACTCGTCCTCCCCGTCCTATTCCCGCGCCAGAGAGACGATTGAGACGGCTTGCGCGCTGCACCGCCCTGTGGTCGTCATCTCCGACCTTGGCAAGGACGCATTCCCGGACAGCTGCGAGGTCTTTACGCTTCCGAAGCCGGAGTACAAGTGGATCAACCCCTATCTCCAGCACATTCCGATGGACTACGTCGCGGCGTTTACCGGACTGATTCAGAACATTCCCGACTTCCGTCAGGACAGCGAGCTGCACAAGAGAGACAAGGGCGCGGCAAGATTTTTGAACAGCAAGATCAAGATTGTAGGAGGAGACTCGCGTGACTACATATTTAGAAAAGATTTCGATTAACTCGAACTACGAGGGCATGCACGACATCACCGCCGAGGTGCAGGAAATTGTCAAAAAGAGCGGTATTCAGAGCGGTTTCCTGATTGTCAGCTGCAACCATACCACCGCCGGCATCACGGTCACGTCTTTCTGGGACAAGCGCGGTCATCGCGATATGCAGGAAGATCTCAACAAGGTCATCCCGACCAGAAACGACTTCCGTCACCAGTTTGATACCCCGACCGACGCATCCGGTCACATCAAAACCAGCCTCATCGGCGTAAACATTCCGCTGATTGTGGAAAACGGCCGCGCGATGCTCGGCTCGTCGCAGGGCATTGTCTTCTGCGAATTCGACGGTCCGAGAAAGCGTCAGGTTTTCGTCAAGGTCTTTTCCGATCAGGACTGAGAAACAAAAAACTGTCCCGGCGCGCATACCGTGCGCCGGGACAACCAAAATATACTGAAATTGTAATAGGAGGCAAACATGAGCGAACGTATTAAAATGATTCTGGACTGTGACACCGGTCACGATGATGCGATTGCACTGATGCTGGCAGCGTCGAACCCGAAAATCGATCTGCTCGGCGTGACGGTTGTTGCGGGCAATCAGGTGCTGAAAAAGACATTGGTAAATACCCTGAATGTTTGCCAGCGCCTCGGTCTGGACGTTCCGGTCTATTCCGGCATGCCGCTTCCCATGGTGCGCGAGCAGGTTGTTGCGCGGACGATTCATGGCGAAACCGGTCTGGACGGTCCGGTTTTCGGCGAGTTACATCTGAAGCCGCAGCCGCAGAATGCAGTCGATTATCTGATTGAAACCTTCCGCAATTCCGACGGCGATATTACCCTCGTGCCGACAGGACCGCTGACCAACGTGGCAGTGGCGCTTCGCATGGCGCCGGATATTGCACCGAAGATCAAGAGAATCGTCCTGATGGGCGGCGCCTATGGCATCGGCAACATCACGCCCGCAGCAGAATTCAATATCTATGCAGACCCGGAGGCAGCCTCCGTGGTCTTCCGTTCCGGGATCCCCATCACGATGATGGGACTCGATCTGACAAACCAGACGATCTGCACGATGGACATCATTGAACGTATGGAGGCAATCGGAAACGAAGCGGGCAAGCTCTTCGGCGAGATCATGCGCTTTACTTATGTTACGCAGAAAAAGTACAATGATCTCGATGGCGGTCCTGTGCATGATGTGACGTGCGTCGCGTGGCTCATCGACCCGAGCATTTTCTATACCAAGGATATGTTCGTCGAGGTAGACATCGAGCACGGCCCGAGCTACGGCAGAACCGTCTGCGACTACATCGGCAATACCGGAAAAACGCCCAACGCCACGGTTGGAACCGGTCTCGATCTGCCTCGTTTCTGGGATATGCTCGAAGCGTCCCTGCGGAGCATGAAGTGATGGATCCGGAAAAGACGGGCGAAGCCTTCGCCCCGGTTTTTGACCGGTTCAGCGTGCGCAGCTATTCAGACAGACCGATTCCGGAGAACGTGAAAAACACAATTCTCCGCGCGGCGGCTGCAGGTCCCTCCGCCGGAAATAAACGACCGTGGAGCTTTCTCGTTGTGGATGACCGCGCGCTGCTCTGCAAGATGGCGGACGCCAAAGGTCCTACGGGCGCGGCGCTCAGAACGGCGCAGTTTGGTGTGCTGGCGTGCGGCGACACAACAAGACCGAAGGAAAACGCGAAAGACATGTGGGTCATCGATACCGCGATTGCCTTGCAGAATATGACGCTTACCGCGTGGACCTTCGGCGTCGGCAGCCTGTGGATCGGCGTCTGGCCGAATATGGACATTGTGGGAAGACTCCACGAACTCTTCCGCCTCCCGGAGGAAATTGTTCCGCATTCCATGATGGCGTTCGGCTATCCGGCGGAAGGCGCAAAGCGGGGGAAAATCAATCCCTATTGGGATGCGGACCGCTACCACGAAAACGACTGGCTGACGCCGTATACGCTCAAAAAGGAATAGGGTGCGAATACCCCTGTATCGAAAAAAGCCGCCGGATTCCGGAACTTCCGGAATCCGGCGGCGGAAAAACAAGGATTGTTGAAAGCGGGCAGTCAGACCTTTTCTGGAGCATCAGCGCCGGAGTCTGAAAACATCGACCAGTATGCGTTTGCAATATACCGCAGCAGAAGCATCAAACCTGTCAGATCCGGGACGTTCGGAATCGGCGTTTCCGATTGATCTCCGCAGAAAACAAGCGATTCATCGACAATATGACGCAGGCTGTTGTCTGTGTTTCTCGTGATGGAGACGGTGTAGGTGCCGCGCTGTTTGGCAAAGGTGGCAAGCTCCAGAATGGTTGCCGTTTCGCCGGAGCAGCTGATAAAAATAGCGACGTGCCCGGGCTGGAACTGATCAAACTTGACCCGGTTGTCAAAGAGAATGTTAAACTGCATCTCTACATTGTTGGACACGCGCAAAAAGTATTTCTGAAGCAATTCTGCAAAATACTGGCTGTCCCCGATGCCGTGCATGGAAACGCCTTCCGACTTTTTGATGCGGCGAAGAAGTGCGGCAATCTGGTTGCAGTCGATCAGCTCGATGGTCTTTTTGATATTTCTTGCCAGTGCCTTGTCTGAAAGAATGTCAAGCTGATCAGAAAACGTGGAATTCTGCGCTGAGGTCTTCGACTCGGCGACAATTGCGTATTTCATTTCAGAAAAGCCGCGGTATCCAAGCTTTTTGGCAAGGCGGATGACAGTGTTCTGCGAAATAAACAGATCGCCGGTCAGGGTATTGATAGACATGCCGGGAAGCTCCTCCACGTGGCTCCGCAGGTAATTCAGAATTTCCTGTTCTGAATCATTGATTCTGGACCAGTTCTTTACGACTCTTTCAGAGATTGTCATAGATAACCACCTTTTCAGCCCGATTGCCCTTTCAGTCTTACAAAAACGATACAGTCCGAGCAGGCGCAGGGCAACACGCAGCCGGATCGCATCCCAGACAAAGGATACAAAAACACAGGAAACGAGAAACAGCGTCTGCCGGAAAAAAGAACCAAATAGCACAGGAAACCGGTGATACCGGCAGAAGAATATATATCCAAATAACTTTTATATTATACCATGCCTGAAATTGAATTACAAGTTGTTCTTATGCCGGTCCGCAGCGGCGGCAAAACGACAGAACGACATATTAAAAAATCCTGTACCGTTTCGGTACAGGATTTTCTTTTTCGCTTCAGTTCCAGAAATCCGGTTCCACCGACGGGTCTCCGGTATAGGAGCCGTTGTTGTCGGAATCGCCGCCCTCGTCCGGATTGTAATCCGGGTCCTGCGTCGGGTCGTAATCCGGGTCCTGCGTCGGGTCGTAATTCGGGTCGTAGTTCGGATCGTCCGGGTCGGTGGGGTCGGGTTCCTCGGGAACCTCAGGCTCGGGCTCTACATA
>CALERM010000128.1 GCA_937907715.1 uncultured Clostridia bacterium | reverse complement strand
TCCCGAACGACCGCCTGAAATTTGTCACCGACCAGAAGATCACCTTTGCCAACGCTTTCGGCATTGCGGACGACGTTCTCAAGCAGGCGGTCAGCTCCATCTCCGAACTGGTTGCATACTCCGAGCATGTCATCATCAACCTCGACTTTGCAGACGTTTCTGCCATCATGAAGGACGCAGGACACGCGCATATGGGCGTCGGCACTGCCTCCGGACGCGACAAGGCAGAGCAGGCGGCAATGGCGGCTGTCTCCAGCCCGCTGCTGGAAACCTCCATCAATGGCGCGACGGGCGTGCTGATCAACATCACCGGTTCTTCGGAACTGGGTCTGGACGATGTGGAGACCGCGGCGAACATCGTCATGGAAGCGGCGAACCCAGACGCCAACATCATCTTCGGCGCCGCATTCGACGACGATCTGGAAGACGAAATGCGCGTGACCGTCATTGCTACCGGCTTTGACGACAAGAAGAACCAGCAGCCGCAGCAGCCCGCCACCAAGATCGGCGCCTACTCCGCAGCAAGCGAAAAGGCGAAGAGCGCCGCCGTTGAGGACATCGACGACATCGACGAGATCTTCAAGATTTTCAATAAGGACTGATTCGATGATACAAGCGCCCGGAGAGCTTCTCCGGGCGCTTTTCCGACCGGACGTGTGCGCCGGTACAGGACACTTTTTAGCTTTGAAGCATAAAAGTATCTTTACTTTTATGGTTTAGTATGCTAAAATGATCAGACTAGAGAAAAAAGGAGTCCTGCGACTTGAACAATCGAAATAAACGCTCCGACCCTGAGAGCGAGCTTTACCGCGCCATTCTGCAGCTGAAATCGATCGACGAATGCTATGACTTTTTCCTGGACCTGTGTACGGTCTCGGAGCTGAAAGCAATGGAGCAGCGCTTTGAGGTGGCAAAGCTGTTAAACGAGGGCTTGATTTATAATGACATTCTGGAAAAGACCGGCGCTTCGAGCGCGACTATCTCGCGCGTCAACCGCAGCCTCAACTACGGCACCGACGCCTACCGCACGATCTTTGCACGCATGAAGGACGAAGATAAGCAGGAGCAGACGCCGTGAGCTGCTATGAGGCGCTTGCAGCGTCCTACGACGGACTGACGCGCGACATTCCATATGAAAAATACCTGCGTTTTTTCAAAAGCCTTCTGAGGCAGTACGGCGTAAAGCCGAAAACGGTTCTCGACCTCGCCTGCGGCACGGGTTCTTTGTCTGTGCTGCTGGCGAAAAGCGGCTATGCGGTGCTTGGTGTCGACCGGTCGGAGGACATGCTGACCGTGGCGGCGGAAAAGGCAATGGAGCTGGAGGAAAACCAGCCTTTTTTTGTTGCGCAGCCGATGCAGCGGCTTCGTCTGCCGCAGCCGGTCGATGCCTGCGTGTGCGCGCTCGACAGCATCAACTATGTCATAAAGCCGCAGGATGTGCAGAAAACGTTCTGCCGTGTCTATGAAAGCCTCCGCCCGGGCGGGCTTTTTGTGTTCGATATCAATACGCCCCATAAGCTTGAAAGCCTCGACGGGCAGGTGTTTCTCGACGAGACGGAAGACAGCTACTGCGTCTGGCGGGCGGTGTATGACCGGCGCCATAGCCTCTGCCGCTACGGCATGGACCTGTTTCAGCGGCTGGAGGACGATACCTGGGAGCGCTCGTTTGAAGAGCATGTGGAGCGCGCCTACACGCCGCAGGAGCTTTCAGGGTGGCTGATGGACGCGGGCTTCGCGCAGGTCGGGCAGTTCGGAAATCTTCGTCTTGAGCCGCCGCAGCTGGACGAGATGCGCATCTTCTTTGCGGCAAAGAAAGGAACCTGATATGAAAGACCTCATTACCCGCGCAATGACCAGAGACGGTCTTGTGAACGCAGTTGCGATTACCTCGACCGGCATCGTGGAGCGCGCGCGGCAGATGCACAAGATGCTCCCCACGGCAACGGCAGCGCTCGGCAGGCTCCTGAGCGCGGCGTCCATGATGGGCAACATGCAGAAAACAGAGGACGGGTCCATCACCCTGCAGATCAAGGGCGGAGGACCGCTTGGGACGCTGCTTGCCGTTTCTGACGCGGAAGGAAACGTGCGCGGCTATGTCGACCATCCACAGATCAGTTTGCTGGAAAAGCACTGCGGAAAGCTCGATGTGGGCGCGGCGGTCGGTGCAGACGGCATGCTGACGGTGATTCGCGATCTTCGCATGAAAGAGCCGTATGTGGGAAGCGTGGCGCTGGTCTCGGGCGAGATTGCCGAGGACATCACGCAGTATTTTGTCCAGAGCGAGCAGATCCCGACTGCCTGTGCGCTGGGGGTTCTGATTGACACGGACCAGAGCGTGCGCGCTGCCGGCGGCTACCTGATTCAGCTTATGCCCGGCGCGACGGACGACATGATCGATAAAATCGAAGCCGGTATCGAAAAAGCCGGCGCAGTCACGAAGCTGCTCGATTCCGGCATGGACGGCAAGGGACTTCTGGAGACGGTGCTTGGCGCGTTCGAGCTGGAAATTCTCGAGCAGACGCCGGTAGAGTACCGCTGCTATTGCAGCCGCGAGCGCGTGACCCGAACTCTGATCAGCCTTGGCAGGAAAGAATTGCAGGACATTGTAGACGAGGGGAAGCCCATCGACATCGACTGTCAGTTCTGCGATCAGATCTATCGTTACACGCCAGCGGAAATCGCGGATATTCTCAAAGAGCTGTAAAAAAATCCCGCCGAAAGTGAAGTGACCCCAAAAAGTTAGACAATATTTTTAAGTAAAAATTGTTCAAGCAGC
>CALERM010000127.1 GCA_937907715.1 uncultured Clostridia bacterium | reverse complement strand
CTCCGGCGTGACCATGCTCGGCGAGTGCGGCTTTGACCAGAGGAATACGATCATTGCGGCGACGAGCTTTGCCATCGGCATCGGCGTGACGCAGATTCCGGAGTTCTTCTCCGGCATGCCGCAGCTGGTGAGCGATAGCTTTGCGGGAAACCCCGTTGCGGGTGTATTTGTTGTAGCGATGGTGCTGTCGCTGACGCTTCCGAAAAAGGTCAAGGCGGAGGATGTCGGCGCGCTGACCGAAGAAACCATGGAATCTTCCAAACCGGAACAGGAATAAGCAATCAAAAAACGCAGGTGCGGTTTTCCGTACCTGCGTTTTGATGTATTCCGATCAGTTTTCATCCTGCAGCGCTGCTTCATAAAGCGCGTTGCGGGGGAGCCCTGTCTGTTTGGCGACGAGCTTTACCGCGTCCTTTTTGGAAAGCCCTTTTTCCATCTCTGCACGCACAAGCGCCGCGCCCGCGTCCAGCGTGATTGCCTCAACGGGCGCCTCCTGCGCGCCCTCGACCACCACGACAAACTCGCCTCTGGGTGCATTTTCCGTGTAGCGGACGACCGCTTCGCCGAGCGTGGTGCGCACGACTTCTTCGTGGAGCTTCGTCAGCTCCCGGCAGAGGCTCACGCGCCGGTCGGTCCCGAAGGCGTTGGCAAGGTCCTTGAGCGTGGCGAGCAGCTTGTGGGGCGCTTCGTAGAAGATCATCGTCCGCCGCTCGTTTTGAAGCCCCGCCAGATGCTCCTGCCGGCTTTTCTTGTTGATGGACAAAAAGCCCTCGAAGCAGAATCTGCCTGTGGGAAGACCCGAAATCGAAAGCGCCGTAATGACCGCGCACGGACCGGGAATTGCGCAGACCGGAATGCCTGCCTCTGCGCACAGGCGGACCAGATCTTCTCCGGGGTCCGAGATGGCGGGGGAGCCTGCGTCGGAGACCAGCACGCACGTCTCGCCCTCCTGAATCCTGCGGACGATTTTCGGACCGCTTTCGAGCTTGTTGTGTTCGTAATAGCTCACAAGCGGCTTTTTAATTTCCAGATAGTTCAACAGCTTCAGTGTCACCCGCGTATCCTCGGCGGCGATGAAGTCTGCCTGTTCGAGCGTTTTGCGGCAGCGCACAGAAATATCGGACAGATTTCCGATGGGCGTTGGGACAAGATAGAGCATTCCGGCCATGGTCAGGTCTCCTCATGATAGAGTCTTTTGTAATCGGCGGTTTTCTCGCCGGAGGATGTGTATAAAATCAGATCATTCTGCAAGGTGAGCCCGGGCTTTGCACCGCTTCTTGCTTCCACCAGAACGAGGCTTACATTCGCCTCCGGGTGATGGCGCACAAATTGCAGCCGCTTCGGCTCCAGCCGGTTTTCCCGCAGCGCGACCAGCAGATCGGTCAGCCGCTCCGGCTTGTGAACCAGGAAGAACGAGCCGCCGAAGCGCAAACACCACGCCGCGCAGGCGCATAGATCAGAAAGCGTGCAGCAGACCTCGCTTTTTGCGATGGCAAGCGGCAGCTTTTCCGGTGCGACGCCGCTTGATGCGGGGTAATAGGGCGGATTGGAGACGACAACGTCAAACCCGTTTGCCGGCAGCAGCGCGCGGTATTCGCGCAGATCGCCATGCAGCACGGAAAGCTGCGGCAGCGCGTTTCTCGCAGCGTTTTCCGCGGCGCACAGCGCGGCGGACGGCTGAATTTCAACGCCCGTGACCTGAAGCATCTGGCACTTTGCCAGCAGCAGAAGCCCCAGCGCGCCGCAGCCGCAGCCGAGGTCGCACACACGCACGCCTGGAAACACATGGGTAAAATCCGCCAGCGCGATGGAATCAGTGCTGAGAGAAAACTGCGTCTGCGAAAGCTCCATCCGGTATTTGCCGCCAATCCGCTCCTCCATGCGCGCCTCCCACAAAAAGATCGTATCTATCATACAATGTCCGGCAGAAAATCACAACCCCAAAAAACAAAACGAAGGACCTGTGCATTACGGCACAGGTCCTTTGCCTTTTGAACTTATTCCTGCGTGATCGCGTCGTTCGGGCACTCAGCAGCGCAGGTTCCGCACTCTACGCACTGATCAGCATCGATGACATACTTGCCGTCGCCTTCGGTGATGATGCCGAGGGGACATGCATCTGCGCAGGTACCGCAGTTGACACAGTTGTCGCCAATAACATAAGCCATAGTATTGCACCTCCATTTATTTATGCGCCTTCATCATAACACATTTTTCTGAAAATGCAAATGATAAATCTGTAAACTTTGTGAAAAAGAGCGGGAAATATTTTTCTGCCGTATAAATCGACCGTACGAGGGCGAAACTTCCAGCAGAAAGGACGTGAGGCGTTGAAAAAGCAGGAATTATCCGGAAGACTGCGAAGCCTGATCGTGCAGGCAGGGCGTTTTGCGCGCGAGCTGGGGCACAGCTACGTCGGAACGGAGCATCTTCTTCTGGCACTGTCGCAGGAGGCGGGAAGCGCCGGGCGGATTCTGCGCGCGGCAGGACTCGAAGAGCAGTGCCTGCGGTCCATGATTCTGGCGGGCGCGGGGCTCGGCAGCCGGACGCTGTTTCTGCCGCAGGGACTGACGCCCAGGGCGCGCCGTGCGGTGCATCAGGCGGGCGTGGAGGCAACAAGACTCAAGACGGGCGGCGTCATGCCGGAGCATCTTCTTCTGGCACTGATGCGGGACGACGGCTGCACAGCGTGCCGGATTTTAACGGGCAGCGGCATGGAGCCGGACTGCATTTTTACCGAGACTTTTGGAGCGCTCCGCACGCCGGAGCAAACGCAGCAGGGGAGGCAGACAAGCGTGAGACTGTTGGAGCAGTATTGTGAAAATATGATTGAAAAGGCGGCGCGGATGGAGCCGGTCGTCGGGCGCGAGCGGGAGCTGTGCGAGGTCGAGCAGATTCTGTGCCGCAAGAACAAGAACAACCCCGCGCTCATCGGAGAGCCGGGCGTGGGCAAAACTGCAATTGTCGAGGCGCTGGCGCAGCGGCTGGCAAGCGGACAGGCGCCGCAGGGACTGCTGGGAAAGAAGCTCTACCGGCTCGATCTGGCAAGCGTTCTGGCGGGGACCAAATACCGCGGCGAGTTTGAAGAGCGCATCCGCGACATTCTCGCAGAGATCCGCCGGGCGGGGAACATGATTCTCTTTGTCGACGAGATGCACACAATTGTCGGCGCCGGCAGCGCCGAGGGCGCAATTGACGCGGCAAATCTTCTCAAACCGGCGCTCGGGCGGGGCGAGATACAGCTCATCGGTGCGACGACGCTGGAGGAATACCGCAAGTACATTGAAAAGGACGCAGCGCTGGAGCGCCGGTTCCGGCAGGTGCTGGTGCGCGAGCCGACGAAGGAGCAGACGCTGGACATTCTGCGCGGACTGCGCCCGGGGCTTGAGCAGCACCACCGCATTCGTATTTCAGACGAGGCGATGCAGGCGGCGGTAGAGCTGTCGTGCCGGTATCTGGCGGACCGGTTTCTGCCGGACAAGGCAATTGATCTGCTCGACGAGGCGGCAGCTTCCATCTGGCTGTCCGGCGGCACGGTGGATGCGCGTCTGGAAGAAAAAAAGCGCAGGCTCTCGCAGGAGCTGGAGCAGGCGGTGCGCGACGGCGCGTATGAGCATGCGGCGGCACTTCGCGACCGGCTGCAGGAGCTGGTACGCAGACAGGCAGAGTCCAGCCGCGCGCAGCGAATGCTGCTGGTGACGCGCGAGGATGTGGCGGGGATTGTCTCGCAGCGCACAGGCATTCCGGCAGGCGCGCTCAGCCGGACGGAAAAGGAACGGCTTTTGCAGCTCGAGCAGGCGCTGCATGAACGGGTCGTGGGGCAGGATGCGGCGGTGGAGGCGGTCTGCCGCGCGGTCCGGCGGGGAAGAAGCGGCATGGCAGACGAGGAGCGCCCGGCGGCGTCCATGCTCTTTGCAGGACCTACGGGCGTAGGAAAGACCGAGCTGTGCAAGGCGCTGGCAGACGTTGTATACGGAAGTGCAGACAGCCTTGTGCGCATTGACATGAGCGAGTATATGGAGCCTGGCTCCGTGACCCGGCTCATCGGCGCGCCGCCGGGCTATGTCGGGCATGAGGAGGCGGGGACGCTGACAGAGAAGGTGCGCCGGCGTCCGTACTGTGTGGTTTTGCTCGACGAGGTGGAAAAGGCGCACCGGGACGTGCGGAATCTTCTGCTGCAGGTCATGGACGATGGCATGCTGACCGATGCAATGGGACGGACGGTTTCGTTCAAAAACGCGATTGTCGTCATGACCTCGAACGCCGGAAGCGGCGAG
>CALERM010000126.1 GCA_937907715.1 uncultured Clostridia bacterium | reverse complement strand
AACGCGGTAGCCATCCAGCGGCAGCTTTTCGTAGGTGTACGCGCCTGCCGCATCTGCGCTTATAAACTCGGTGCTCGGCGCAAAGATCGCGCCCGCCTGCGTGCCGGAAACGCTCAAACCGCCGGACGGCTGCGGGGAAATTGCGCTCTCCTGCGCACCTTTTCGGTCACAGCCGCAAAATAGCAGCAAAACAGCCAAAACGGCACAAAGAAATTTGTAAAAACCGCCTGTTCCTCTCATTCTATGCCTCCTGTTCCGCAAAAAATAATTGATTTTCGTGTCCAGTATAGCATGATTTTCCAACAGAAAATCCTTAATTTTTCTTAAAAACCAGAATTCAACTTTTGTACGCGCCCCTCGTGCCCTTCCGCGCAATATGGTTCATCTTCCAACGCCTGCGATTAAGCGTAGTTGCGCAGCTGCTACTCCACCTTCTGCTCCATGAGATACAATCCCGCGCGGGACTGGATACGCTCAGCGGCAGTCTTTTCGTCGACGGCTCCATCGAGATACGCCGCCATCTCTTCTTCGATGATTTGCTCGATGGATTCGGTCGGGTAGTCCGCTTTCTGCGCATGATCGACGAGCGCATAAAACGTGTCAATGTCCGCCTGCGTGACTTTTTCCTCCGCCAGAAGCTGCGCAAACTGCTCCTGTAGCACCGCATCGCTGACCGGCAGGGAATAGACACTCTGCTGATAGGCGTCCGAGAGCAAATAGCTCAAAAATGCCCACGCGCCCGCCTCCTGCTCGCTCTGGCTGTTGATGGAAAGCAGACTGCCAAATTCCAGCTGACAGCCGCCATCGTAGTCGCTGGGGTACGCATAATACACAGATTGCTTCAACTCCGGATACAGGTAGCGCCCAGGCTGATAGACGATGCTGTCCGCGGATAAAATGACGTAGTAATACAGAAGACCGTCGCGGATATCCGCAACATCAAGGTTTTTCGGCAGCGTGTCCAGCGCTGCCTTTTGCCGCCGCAGAAGCGCAAGCTGCGCATAGAACGACTCGCACGCGAAATTGCACGTTCCCTGCGCCGCGTCCACATAGTCGATTGCGCAGCGCTCAGCCATCTGCGACGAATAATCCAGATTGAACACAAACGGATAGAATTCCTCGCCGCCCTGCTCGCTTGCCCGCAGCACCGTCTCCGGTCGGGAGTCCGAAAGCAGCTCGGGGTCGGCGGCATAGGTCAGCATGGTGTAGGTAAGCGGCAGGCGGTAGATGCCGCCGTTTTTCTGCATCTGCTGCAAAACGCTGGGGCGAATATGCTCGAGCGGTTTTGTGTTGTCTGCCTCCATCCACCGCGTCAGGTCTTCAAAGAACACCGCGTCGTCCAGCTGTGTCCACTGGTCATCATAGAGCAAGTACATATCATAGCCCTTGCCCGCACCAAGCTCCGTCAGTGCCAACTCAGTTTGCTCGTCCGATTCCGCCGCAGTGATATCTATACGGTACTGCGGGTACAGTTTCTGGAAGTTTGCAGCCGCAAGCTCGATTTCATACGAACCGGCGCCTGCAAAGAGTGTGATAACTGTCGGGTCTTCAAGCGTTTCTCCTTCCGGCAGTTTTTCGTAGAAGCACGCAGCCTCGACATCACTGTTCCATGCAAAAAAGCCGGACTCCGTTTCCAAGACAGAGCGGTAATTGTTGACGGACGTGTTTGCGTTGTCTGCCCAGTGCAAAATAGCTTGCATTGTCCCGTCGGCAAAATTCGGGCGAAGCAGATACTCGCCGCTGATTAAGAGCAGCGCCCCGTCTGCCGCCGTTCCCATACCCTGAATGTCCAGCCCGTCACAGGAAAGCTCCGCTTCCGTTTCCAGCGTCTGCGCGTTCAGTCGGACGATCTTCTCCGTCTGATAAATCGCATCGCCCTCCACGCGCACGAAGACCGCGCCGTCTACGCAGACGAGCTGCAAGAGCCGCCCGCCCACGTCGCCGCTTTTTGCAAGCTGCGTGCCGTCAGCGCCGACCCGAACGACCGCGTCACTGAACAGCAAAAAATAATCCGTTCCGTCGCTATCCAGCGCATAAGGCGCATCCGTGCAGCGCTCGGCCAGCGGGATACTGCCGGTCAGAGTCCCTGCTTCATCGTAGA
>CALERM010000125.1 GCA_937907715.1 uncultured Clostridia bacterium | reverse complement strand
GCAAAATACGGCGCGGCTTCTTCGCAAAGAATGTCCACCAGCGCGTCGTCCTGATCTTTGAGGACCGGCTTTTCCTCCAGCAGCGCGTAGAACTTCTCCGCATCCTCGGACGAGATGACGTTTCGAATTTCCATGCCATCCTCCTGCCCGGTTGCCCGCTGCGCGTCAATTTCCGCTTGCAGCCGCAGCATCTCCGCCGGAAGCCCCCGCAGCTCATAGCCACGGCAGAAGGTCAGAAATTCCGCCGCGCCAGCTTCATTCCGGCAAGAGCCCGAAACGCCGAGCGAGAGCGTGATGCTCATCATGGTGCCGCAGGTGTCCTCGTTTGGAATTCCCACGTAGGTGTAGCCGTCCGGATAGCCCAGATATTCCTTCGCGTTCAGGCGCATGCCGCACAGCTGGTCAACATAGCCGAGCTGCTGATAGTGCAAGATTGCCTTTTCCTCTATATCCGTGTTCCGCACGGAGCCGTCGCCGCCCCACGTTTTGCACCAGAGCAGGAAATCATAGAATTCCTGCGTCTCAAAGCTGCAAGCCCCGGTCTCGCGGTCGACGTATTTGCTGAGATAAAACGGGATGCTGAGCCAGAACAGATTGTCCGGCGTGTTCCACGACTCGAAAGGCACATAACCTTCCCCCGCCTTCTGCCGCGCCGCCTCCAGCTCCTGCATCGTCACGCCCGGCTCGGAAATCAGGTCTGACGGTGCAAGAAACGTTTCAAGCGTCACCGTCAGCGGAAGCTCATAGAGCTTTCCGTCCTGCGTCAGCGCGTCATAAAGCCCCGGCAGCAGCTCGTCCGGCGAGACACCGAAGTCCGGCAGGGTTAATAAATCCATACAGACCTTTCGCGGCGCGATGGGGCGCTCGTCGTAGCCGTCGTTCACGAAGAGAAACAGGTCCGGCGCGTCGCCCGCCATGATCTGCGTGCGCAGAAAATCCAGCGTGTTTTCCTCCTGCGTTTCGTTGTAGACCGTTGCCTCCACGCGAAGCTCCGCCCCGCTCTGATTGAAATCCTGCACCATCTGCATCGCTTGCGTTTCCATGCCTGTATCTGCAAGAATCGCGAGCATCAGCACCTTCCGCTCGGGAGCCAAACCGGGAACGCGGCAAAGCTCCGTGACCGCGCCGGAGTCGTCCTCGCAGAGCCAGCCGTCTGCGCTTTGCAGGAAAACGCCGGTGATTGCCGCGCAGTCCAGCGCGCTCCAGCGCAGGATTTGCGTCTCCTCGCCCGTTTCCGGGTCAAAGGCAAACAAATCCGCAGCCCGGCTCAAAACAAGCTGTCCTCCTGCGTCCGCGCCCATGCCGCAAAGCCCCTGCTTTTCCAGC
This sequence comes from uncultured Clostridia bacterium, assembly GCA_937907715.1. GTDB lineage: Bacteria > Bacillota > Clostridia > Oscillospirales > Oscillospiraceae > CAG-170. The sequence goes on along the minus strand of CALERM010000125.1, from coordinate 775 downwards.
AGAACCGCCGTCTCCTCCAGCGTCACGGGGTCCAGCTGCCGCAGCTCGTCATACGAACGCTCCAGATCGTCAAACGCCGTTGGCGCGAGGACATAGAGCTTTCCGTTCACCTCCGCCATGGAAGCAAAGAACCGCCCGTCGCGGGTGTCATCTATATCCTGCGCCGTCTGCGCGCCGCTTTCGTCTACACGCACAAGCCGCTCCCGGCTCAGAAGGTAAAACCCGCCGTCCGTTTTCAGAAGCTGGAAATACAGCTGTTCTTTGCTGTCGCACGGCACCGCGAGCGTTTCCTGCACGGCAAAGTCCGCGCCATAGCGCGCAATCGCGAGAGAATTATCGCCTGTTGTATAGAGAAGCCAGAGCCCGCCGCCTTTGTCTTCGCAGATGGCGTTTCCATACAGGAAATCATCCGGCACGGAAAGCTCGTTCCAGCTGCCGTTTTCCAGCGCAAACAGCTGCTTGCGCGTACAGACGATCAACGTCTCGTCGACCGCTGCCTGCGCCCGGAGCGTGTCTGCGTCATCCGGCAGCGGCGTCTGTACACGCTCCCAGTGAAAGTCTTCTTCGCTCTGCGGCGCATGCACCGTTTCCGGCTTCGGCTCCTGCAAGCTGCCGGATACCGTCTTTGCATCCGGCGAAGTCGCCGGAGCCATAGCGCCCGGCTGCTGCTTCTTTTCGCACGCCGTAAGCGTCAGCAAAAGCAGTGCCGCCAGTGCGGCACAAAGGCAGTTTCGAAATATTCTGGTTCCTTTCAAAATAACCTCCTTCTGGCGCG
>CALERM010000124.1 GCA_937907715.1 uncultured Clostridia bacterium | reverse complement strand
AATAATCTATGTGATAGAAAAAGCACGATTTGATTTCTTGTCAAATCGTGCTTTTTCTTGATGTTCTTTTTTGTCAGTAAAGTTTGATTTTTCGGTAACTACCTGTTAAAAGCATTATAATTGTCTCGTTATTTATTGACATCTACCAAAGTGTGGAATTTTTGTCCCTGCGGGACAAAAATTATGCGCGCAGTCGAGGTGCAGCCCCTTCTGTCAAGAAAGCGATAGCTTTTTTGACAGTCTCAGCCGGCGGCAGCAGACGCTTTTCGTTGCGTTTGCTGCCGTTTTGTGGTATAATTGCCGATATGGCACAAAAGGAGGCGCGCGCATGCAGCTGGGAAGCATGGAACTGGATCCTCCCATCGTCCTCGCCCCGATGGCGGGCGTGACTGACTGGGCATACCGCTGCATCGCGGCGCAGCTCGGTGCGGACATCACCGTAACCGAGATGGTTTCCTCGCGCGCGCTGGTGTATCATGACAAAAAGAGTTTGTCTTTGCTGCGGAAAACCGAAACGGGTGTCTGCGGCGCGCAGATCTTCGGCAACGACCCTGCCGTGATGGCGGAGGGCGCGGCGCTGGCGCTGGAACACAGCGGGGCTGATTTTATTGACATCAACATGGGCTGCCCGATGCCGAAGATTGCCGGAAACGGCGACGGAAGCGCCCTGATGAAAGACCCCGAAAAGGCGGCGCGGATTGTCGAAGCCGTGAAAAATGCGGTTCCGGTTCCCGTAACGGTCAAGATGCGCAAGGGCTGGGACAAGGGAAGCGTCAACGCGGTCGAGCTTGCAAAAATATTGGAACAGGCGGGCGCGAGCGCCATCGCGGTCCACGGCAGAACAAAGACGATGCTCTATTCCGGCGTTGCCGACTGGGACATCATCCACGACGTCAAAGCCGCCGTGTCCATCCCCGTGCTTGCCAACGGCGATATTTTTTCGCCCGAAGACGCCGTGCGCTGCATGGCGCGGACAAAGGCAGACGGGCTGATGCTGGGAAGAGGCGTGTTTGGCGACCCGTGGCTTTTGCAGCAGTGCAAGGCGGCTGTGATGGGAGCGCCCATTCCGGAGCGTCCGCCGCTATCCCGGCGCGTCGATACCGCGCTGCGGCAATTTGAGCTGGCAAAGCAGGACAAGGGCGAGCACATCGCGTGTCTGGAGGCGCGCAAGCACTTTGCATGGTATCTGCGCGGCGTGGCGCACAGCGGGTATTATAAGGAGAAAATCTCCGGCATTTCCTCGATGGACGATATTTATGCCATCGCCGCCGGAGTCAAGCGCGATTTGAGGTGATGCTATGTCAGAAGAACAACTGATCCGCCGCGCGCAGCAGGGCGACAATTCCGCCTTTGAGCAGCTGCTGCTTGCGCACCAGAAGAAGGTCTATAACCTGTGCCTGCGCATGGCGGCAAACCCCGACGACGCACTGGATCTGTCGCAGGAAGCGTTCATCAAAGCCTGGCGCGCGCTGGGGCAGTACCAGTTTGAGGCGAGCTTCTCGACGTGGCTGTTCCGCCTGACGAGCAACGTGTGCATCGATTTTCTGCGCCGGAAAAAGCGGCGGCAGGAGACCTCGCTCACCGAGAATTACGACGACAGTGACGAGAGCGCCGAGCTTTCGATTCCGGACGCCAATCCGCTTCCCGAGCAGCAGGCAATCACAAACGAAACGAAAATCGAACTGGCGCGCGCGATGGAGCAGCTTGCCCCGGACCACCGCGAGATTTTGCAGCTGCGCGTTGTCGAGGATCTTCCCTACGAGCAGATCGCAGACATTCTGGGCGTTCGCGTCGGTACGGTCAAGTCGCGGCTGGCGCGCGCGCGGCTGTCTTTGAGAAAAATTCTAAAAGCCGGGAACTATTTTGACGCCGCTTCGTCAGAACCGGTAGAAGGCGAGGTGCGTCTATGATCACATGCAAGAAAGCGCTGGAGCTGCTGAGCGCGCAGCTCGACGGCGCAATTACGATAGAGCAGCAGGCGGCGCTGGACGCGCATCTGGCGTCGTGCCCGGAGTGCCGCCGCATCCAGAAAGAGCTTCGGCTGGCAGATGAGGCGCTGCCCGGCTTGCAGCAGGAGCCGCCCCGGCTGCTGCACGACGCGGTCATGCAGGAAATCCGCCGCGAGACCAGACAGAAAAAAGAGCGCAAGCCGCTATTGCGCTTTGTCGGCGTGATGGCGGCGGCAGCGGCGCTTCTGGCGGTGCTGGCGGGGTTTCATCTGGTCCGTCTTCCCGGCTTTGACAGCGGCGAGGCTGCCGTTTCCATGGGCGATACACTTTTCCCGCGCGCGCAGAGTGCAAAGGAGTATGCCGAGCAGCTGGCGCGCCAGACCGGCTGCCGCGTGATTCTCGTCGAGCATTGCGCGCCGGAGGCGCTGGGCGGCGAATTTACAAAGCTTGAGAACGGCGTGTACCGCCGGGAGCTGACGGAAGCGGCGCTGGAGCGGATCGAAGCTTCCCTGGAAAGCGAATACGCCATGACCATCTGCGGCGCGAGAGGCGCAGCGGCGGACACCGCGTATCTGCTTTGCACCAATTGACTTGACATTGCGCGCGATTTGTGAAAAAATAGATCTACGCCGCACAGCCAGCTTGCCGGTTGTGCGGCGCAAATTTTACACGAAAGCAGGTACCTTTCATGAGCGAAGAAATGTTGAGCGGTTTTTGTCCCCGGTGCGCAGAAGCGTTGCAGGTACCGGCGAAGCTTTCGGAGTTTTCGTGCATGTACTGCGGCGCGCGGCTGTCCGTCAGCGAGCTGCTGGACGCCCCTGTACGCCCCGTTTCGCTTGCGCCCGAGGAAGCGGCTTTGCGCTTTGACGCGGCAAAAAAGCAGCTGCCCTCCTGCGTGCGGCGTTTCCGCGGCTATCAGGCGAAGGTCACAAAGAGCGAGTTTGAAGCGGCGTTTTCCGATGTGTATCAGGCGGCGGAACCGGTTTTCCGCGCGCTCGACGAGGCAGTCTCCGCCATGCCGGGCGAGGAGGATGCATACCTTCTGACCGGCGCGGCGGCGCTTCTGGACGAGCTGGAGCTGGACTGGGCGCAAAACCGCAGCCCGAAGGGCGCGCGCGACGACGATAAAATGGTCATCGCCATCTTCCTGGTCCCCGCCATCCGGAAACTGGGCTTTTCGACAAGCGAACGCTTTTGCGAGACGCTGCAAAAAGAGTGGGTCCGGCGTTATCCCAAGACGCCGTTCTATCTCGGCAGCTACGACGCTATTTCCACAGGCTTCCGCAAGAAGCTCTTTGGGCTGTGCTTCATCACGACCGCCGTCTGCGAGGAAGAGGGAAAGCCCGACGACTGCGAAGAGCTGACCGTCTTCCGCGCCTTCCGCGACGGCTATCTGAAATCCTGCCCGGACGGAGACGCGCTGATCCGCGAGTATTATGACATTGCCCCCGGCATTGTGACCTGCATCAATCTTGCGTCCGACCGGAGCGAGACGTATCGCGCCATCCGCGAAACGTGGCTTGCGCCGTGCTATGAAGACCTGCAAAATGGGCGTCTGGCGCAGTGCAAGGACCGCTATGTCGACATGGTCCGCACGCTCGAGCATCGCTTCCTGTCCTGAACCGAACAAAAATCCCGACCGGAGGTCGGGATTTTTTATACTGATAAAGAATTGAATCAGAAAATAGTACTAGGGTGTATCTGAAAACTCCCGATGTGACCGGCAGCGAGGAATTTTCGCGCTG
>CALERM010000123.1 GCA_937907715.1 uncultured Clostridia bacterium | reverse complement strand
GAAGACCTCGGGCTTTCGCAGACGGCGCAGGCGGCGGCAACAAACGGGCTTTCGCAGCTGGATCTTCTGCCGGAGGCGGAATTTGAGGCGCTGGGCATTATCGAGCGGCTTTCGTGGCGTGCGGGCGCTTCGGAAGAAGCCCTGGATGCACCGCTCGATCTGACGCAGCTCGACACGGCGAAGCCCGAGGCGGATGCAAACGCCATCGAGCGGCAGGCACCGCAGGACGCGCACGTTGCGTTCGAAGACGGAAAATTTACGGTGGAAGAGGCGGTAAGCGGCAATACGTTGATGCCCGATGCGGTGCGGCGCGCCATCGAGCTGGCGCTGACGGGCGTCGTGAATGCCGGGCAGCAGCCCGAGACGATCACCGCCGAGCTGACGGATGTTGATTGCTATGAAGCGCCGGAGATTACGACGGAAAACACGAGCTTTGACATCGAACAGAGCTTTGAAGCCGAGCTGCACGGATTTCTGCTGACCGTGGACTTTGCAAAGGCTGCGCCGCAGCTTTCCTTCGACGAGCCGGTGCAGAAGCTCACGCAGACGCAGGCCCAGGCGCTTGTGTCGCTGGAGAAAGACGGCAGTGTGACGGTGGACGAGGACGGCGTGCGCGTGCTGGTCGACGCCTGGGCGGATACATACGATATTCCTTACACGAAGTATCTGTTTGACTCCGAGGTCGACGGATACGTGCCGATTCAGTTCCTGGATGTGAGCTATGAGGTTGACCGGGAGGCTTTGACAAAGCAGCTTACCGAGCGGCTGCGCACGCTGGACGCGGGAGAGCTGACGCCGGAGATCGTCTGCCTGCGAAACGGAGAGCCGTTTGATATCAAGGATACGTACATCGAGGTCGACATTACAAACCAGAAGATGACGTTCTACAAGGACGGTGAGCTGGTCGTTTCGACCGATGTCGTCACCGGGCTTCCCGACGGGCACCCGACCATTACAGGGCTTTACTACACGTATTATAAAACCACCGATATCTGGCTCGACGGACCGGACTACCATGTGTTCGTCAAATACTGGGTCAGCATCACGGATCTCTACGGACTTCACGATGCGTCGTGGCGCTCGAAGTTCGGCAGCGACTACTATCTCTACGCCGGGTCGCACGGCTGCGTCAACACGCCGGAAGAGGCTATGAAGACGATCTACGACAATGTGACTGACGGTATTCCGATTCTCAGCTACCACCATGAAAAGCCGGCGACCGAAGAGCCGGAAACTGCGGGCGAAACGCAGAGAATATTAGAGTAGCTTATAAATAGCTTAATTGCAAGTAATTTTTCTTATGAAAAACGCGAAGTGTCTGACAAGGATGCTTCGCGTTTTCTGTGAAATTTGGCAGGTTGCACGGTCTTGCTGCGTCTGCTATACTATCCGTTGGAGAAAACGAGAAAAACGGGAGCAAAAACACCGGATATTTACAAATAATCTTTGAAATCTGGAAGGAGCATCACCATGCGAGAAAGCTTTGACGTTGTGATTCTCGGCTGCGGCGAGGCGGGTATCTTCGCTGCCTATGAGCTGGAAAAACGAAACCCCGGGGTCAAGCTGCTGGCAATTGACCAGGGTCCTGATATCTACCACAGAAGCTGTCCGATTGTCTCCGGCAAGGTGCGCGAGTGCATCCACTGTCCGATCTGTCATACGATGTGCGGCTTCGGCGGCGCGGGCGCGTTCTCTGACGGCAAGTTCAATTTTACAACCGCCTTCGGCGGCTGGCTGACCGACTTTATGGACCCCGGCACGGTCATGAATCTCATCGAATATGTGGACTCCATCAACGTCGCCCACGGCGCGACCGAGGAGGTCTATTCCACCGAGACCGCGGAGGCGAAGGCGCTGGCGCGGCGGGCACTGGGCTATGACCTGCATTTATTGCAGGCACGCTGCAAGCACCTCGGCACCGAGAAAAACCTCATGATTCTGCAGAACATCTACGAGGACCTCAAGGAAAAGCTCGAGTTCCGCTTCAACGCCTCCGCGACGAACATCGAAAAAGCCGACGGCGGCTATCTCATCACACTCAAAAACGGCGACGAGCTGTTCTGCAAATACCTGCTTGCCGCACCTGGAAGAAGCGGCGCGGAGTGGTTCTCCGATGTCTGTAAGAATCTGGGGCTGCATCTCCTTAACAACCAGGTCGACGTCGGCGTGCGCGTCGAGCTTCCGGCGACGGTGTTCGAGCATATCACAAACGTCGTCTATGAGTCGAAGCTCATTTACCGGACCAAGCAGTACGGCGATCAGGTGCGCACGTTCTGCATGAACCCGTATGGGCACGTGGTTGCGGAAAACGTCGAGGGCATTAACACCGTCAACGGACACTCGTATGCAGACCCCGCGCTTCGCAGCGAAAATACGAACTTTGCGCTTCTGGTTTCAAACCGGTTCACGCAGCCGTTCAACGAGCCGTATCGCTACGGCAAGCACATCGCGTCGCTGTCGAACCTGCTTGCAGGCGGCGTTCTGGTGCAGCGCTTCGGCGATCTGGTCGACGGCAAGCGCACCAACGAGCACCGCATGAAGCAGTCGACCGTCCGCCCCACGCTTACAGCGGCGGTTCCGGGAGACCTGTCTCTGACGCTTCCCAAGCGGCAGCTCGATAACATCATTGAGATGATCTATCAGCTCGACAAAATTGCTCCGGGCACGGCGAACTACGATACGCTGCTTTACGGTGCGGAGGTCAAGTTCTACTCTGCGCGGCTGGAGCTCGACGAGAATCTGGAGACAAAGCTTCCCGGCTTCTTTGCGGCGGGCGACGGCGCGGGCGTGACCAGAGGGCTTGCGCAGGCAGGCGCCTCCGGCGTGCAGGCGGCAAGAGCAATTTCCGAACGGCTGAAATAAAATAAAGGAAAGATCGGCTGCTATGCAGCCGCTCTTTCCTTTATGCAAACGGAGAACCGGCGGCTTTGC
>CALERM010000122.1 GCA_937907715.1 uncultured Clostridia bacterium | reverse complement strand
TGGGAGCCGCGCCCGTGCCGGTGCCGCCGCCCATACCGGCGGTGATGAAGACCATATCGGTATCTTCCAGAACCTGCGCGATGGCGTTTTTGGATTCCTCCGCGGATTTCTGCCCGATCTCCGGCTTGGAGCCTGCGCCCATGCCGCCGGTCAGCTTTTCACCGATCTGAATCTTGTTTTTGCAGGTGGACTTGTTGAGGTCCTGCTTATCGGTGTTGATTGCGACAAATTCAACGCCCGAAACGCCGGACGCAATCATTCTGTTGATAACGTTATTGCCGGCGCCGCCGACGCCAATCACTTTAATCTTAACAACCTTTTCTGTTAAATCTGCCATTTGTCTTCCTCCTATGTAGAAACCGCTGTATTGTCCGGCTCGTTGCATCTGCAAAGGCTCCTCTGACGCATTCAGAGGCTCCCTCTATTTTATCCAGTCTATTCTATATCGAAAACCGCCTGTGGTCAATAGAAATCGCGCAAAAAAGATGGATTTTCTGTCGAAAAAGGCTTTTGCTGCGTGCCGCTACGCCTTCGGATGGAACTTTGCCCGGTTTGCCTCGCTCAGCGTCAGGTCGATGGTACCCGCCTGGAAGTCGCTCAGCTCCTTCAAAATCGCCTGCAGATACTGCACCTTGTAGTCCAGACGGTCGGTGCTGCCGAGATCGATCTCATACCGATCGTCATATTGCAGGACGATATCGTATTCCTTTTCCACATTCACACTCGCCGTATGCTCCAGAATGCCCGTGCCGTCCAGCTCGGAAAACAGCAACAGCACGGCGTCGAGCGCCGACTGGTTGACAGCCGTGACGGTCTGCCCCGCAGTGGGGTTATTGAGTGTCACGCCGATAATCTGCGGATACTGCTCCTGCAGGGAAGCGTCGATGCGCTCAAGCGCCTTTCCCGAGGGGCTGATCAGCCAGACGGTGTTGGTGTCGGTCGCAGCGGCAAAGGCAAGCTGGCTTTCCTTGACGGAAATGACGACTGTATCCGGCAGCACCCGCCCCACGCTCACCTGGTCGACGTACGGCAGCGCCGCTTTCACATTGCCGCCGACAGTCGCCCGGCTCACAGTAAGCAGATTGTCTCCCAGCTCCAGCCCGGAGGCTTCGATAATCTTATCGCTGGCGTAGATGGTATTGCCCTGGACCTCGATGCGCCCGACCTTAAAAAAAATCGCCACGCCGAAAACCACAGCCGCTGCCAGCGCCGCCATAATCAGAAGCTTTCCGCCCATGCCGCTTCCGGCGGACGGACGCCGCGCTGCTGCCGGCTTTCGGGCATTTGCGCGGGTTCTGGTGGTTCGTTTCATAGTATGTTCTCCTCTGCAAAGAGGCAGGTTGCCTGTCAATTTTCCGCCGCTTCAGCTTGCTGGCCGGCGGTTTTATCTGTTACGTATTATACACGAAAGGCGCTGGAATATCTACACTTTTTATGGAAGCGCCGAGATTTTTCAGATTCTGTTCCGGCTTTTCATAGCCGCGCAGCAGATGACAAAGCCCTGTCAGCTCGCTCTCGCCCTCTGCCATCATGGATGCCGTCAGCAAAGCTGCCGCACCGCGCAGGTCCTTTGCCCGGAGCTTTGCCCCGTGCAGCCGCAAAACACCGCGCACGCGGGCTGTGCTGCCCTCGACCTCAATGTCTGCGCCGAGCTTTTGAAGCTCCGGCACGTGCAGAAAGCGCCGCTCGAAAATGGTCTCCCGAAACTCGCTGCCGCCCGATGCCTTCAAAACCGCCGCCATCAAAAGCGCCTGCGCGTCGGTCGGAAAGCCGGGATATGGCGCGGTGGAAACCGGAAGCAGCGGCAAAAGCCTTCCACTGCTTCGAAGCACGATGCGATCCGCCTGCGTGAAAATTTCGCAGCCTGCCTCGCGCAGACGCTCGATCACCGGCAGCAGCAGTCTTGCGTCGCAGCGCAGAAGCTCCGTCTCGCCGCCGCAGCCTGCTGCCATGCAGAGATATGTCGCCGTCTCAATCCGGTCGGGAAGAATCGTATATGTCGCGCCATGCAGCCGGCTTACGCCGCAGATTTGAAGGCTTGCTGTCCCCGCGCCGGAGATATCAGCGCCAGCCGCACGCAGAAAGCCAATGAGATCTGCAATCTCCGGCTCACGCGCCGCGCCGGAAACGGTTACGGTTTTCTTTCCCAGCGCGCAGGCAAGCAGAAGATTTTCCGTTGCACCCACGCTCGGAAGCGGAAGGCGGATATCGCTGCTCAGCCGCCTGTGCCATGTGGCGCGCATGCGTCCTTCCTCAAAAGAAAAGCGCGCGCCGAGCTGAGATAAGGCTTTGACATGCAGATCAATTGGGCGGTCTCCGAGCGGGCATCCGCCCGGAAGCGCCAGCTCCGCCTGCGAAAAGCGCGCCAGGAGCGCCCCCAGAAATAAAACCGACGAGCGCATTTTGCCAGCCAGCTGCGGCTCGACGCAATGCCGGTCCAGCCCCGTAGGGTCGATGCACAGCGTACTCCCCTGCCACCGCGTTTTGCAGCCGAGGCTTTCCAGAATCGCAAGCGCCGTCCGGACATCTTCAATATCCGGACAGTTATGTAACACGCACGGCGAACAGCACAAACAGCACGCCGCCAGAACCGGCAGCACGCTGTTTTTTGCGCCGTGAATCCGGACCGTGCCCGAAAGGCGGGTCGGTCCTGCAACAAGGAGCTTTTTCATCTTCATTCCTCCGCATTCCGGGTAATTTCTCCCCATCCTATGCGGAGGATACGTTTATCGTGATTGGATGAGCTCGATCGCCGTCTCGTAAATCCGCTGCGCCGAATCGACCACGGCAAGGCTCGAAGCCGCCTGGCGCATGGACCTCGTGCGCGCGGGGTCCGTCAGAATCTCCTTTGCCGTATCAAACAGCAGTTTTCCGCTGCACCCCGCCTCCGGCACGACGACCGCCGCGCCGCGTCCCTGCAGCACCATCGCGTTTTTTTCCTGATGGTTGTTCGTCACATTGGGGCTCGGCACCATGATGCACGGCAGCGCGCTGGCGCAGACCTCGCTGATGGTCGCCGCGCCTGCCCGGCAGATGATCAGATCTGCCGCCGCCATGCAGGTTGGCATGTTGAAAATGTACTCGCGCATGTCGATCGACGGGTGCTTTTCCAGGTCGACGCCGAGGTCTTTGACATACTCCGGCATCCAGCGCCAGCCGAACGAGCCCGTCGCATGCAGGTGCTGAAACGGTTCGCCCGCCTCCACCTCGCAGCGCATAAAGCTTGCGATCATCTTGTTCATTTCCCGCGCGCCGAGGCTTCCCCAGCACGAGACGACGAACGGACGCTCATCAAGCCCCAGCTTTTCGCGCGCTGCCTGCCGGCGGGTGTATAAAAATTCCTCGCGCACGGGCGTACCCGTGACGACGACCTTTTTGGGGTCGTGATACGAGGCTCTGCTGTCTTCAAACGAGACCATAATCCGGTCCATGTATTTTTCCACCATCCGGGTCGTCAGTCCCGGCACGGCGTTTGACTCGTGGACCACAGTCGGAATCGAGAGCCTTGCGCCCTCGCGCAGCGCCGGGAAGCTCGCATAGCCGCCGGTGCCGATGACAATGTCGGGGCGAAAGCTCGTCAGAATCCGGCGGACCTTGCGGCGGGATTCGGATAAGTGCGCTGCCGTCTGCAAATTATGCGCAATCGCCGCCGGGGTGAGCTTACGCTGGAAATTGGAAATTTTCAGCGTTTCGAGCCGGAAGCCCTCGCGCGGCACAATCTTGTTTTCCATGCCGTCTTCCGCGCCGATAAACAGAATGCTGCAGCCGGGCTGGCGCTGCTGAAACAGCCGCGCCACCGCGATGGCGGGATAGATATGCCCGCCCGTGCCGCCGCAGGTAAAGACGATGTTCATATATGACACGCCTCCGTCATAGCAACTTATTGTCGTTCTGCCGCGAGACGCTCAGAATCAAACCCACCTCAAAGAGCTGAATCAGAAGCGCCGTGCCGCCATAGGAGAAAAACGGCAGTGAAATGCCGGTCGCGGGCAGAAAGTTCGTCACAACGCCGATGTTCAGAAACACCTGTAAGGCAAGATGCGTCGTCAGTCCCGCCGCCATGAGGGCGCCAAACCGGTCGCGCGCGTGCATGGCAATCCAGTAGCCGCGGATGATCAGCAGCATGAACAGCACCAGCACCACCAGCGCGCCCACAAACCCCAGCTCCTCGCAAAGAATGGGGAAAATATAGTCGTTGTGCTCCTCGGGAAGATACAGATATTTCTGCCGGCTTCTGCCGAGTCCGAGCCCCATAAGCCCGCCCGAGCCGATGGCGTACAGGGACTGCAAAATCTGATAGCCGTCTCCCGCCGGGTCGGAGGCCGGGTCCCGCCACGCCGTCACACGCGCGCTGGCGTAGCCCATGAAGTTGAGGTACAGCACCGCAAACACTGCGACAGCCGCCGCGCCGATGCCGAACCATTTGAGCTCCGTTCCGCCCAGGAACATCATGGAAGCGCCGATGGTCAGCAGAATCAGGATGCACGAAAAATGCTTTTCCAGCGCAACCAGACCGCAGATCACAAGCAGAATCACCGCAAACGGCAAAACGCCGTAGCGGAAGGTCTGCATCTTTTCGCGGTAGGTCGACATGAGCGTCGCAAAGCTCATGACAATTGCAACCTTTGCCAGCTCCGAGGGCTGGAAGGATGTAAAGCCAATCCAGATCCAGCGCTTCGCGCCGCCCTCCTCCGTACCGAAAATCGGCACAAGCAGCAGAAAAAATACCGTCACCGCCAGCACGATAAACGAGACGCTTCGCCAGAGCTGATAGTTGATGCGCGAGACGAACAGCATCACGCCGATACCCAGCACTGCGAAAATCGCCTGCCGCGCAAAATAATAGGTGGAGTTTCCCTCTTTATAATATGCTCTTGCATAGCTCGACGAAAAGACCATAATGACGCCGATGGTGACAAGCAGCACCACCAGCACCAGAAACGGCAGATCGAGCAGTCCCCGCTCGTCCATCATGACGCTGCCGTCCTTATTCCTGCGGAGCGGCAGACGTTCTCCCTGTGTGCTGACAAAAGCCGGATTTGAGCCGTTTGGCATGAGAAGCTCCTTTCTGAAACTCACTGCGCGCCGTTTATCTGCCGCGCACGCCGAGGAAGGCAAGGATACACATCACAACTGTGATGCCGGTAAAGACCGTGAAAATTCTGACCTCGCTCCAGCCGCCCATTTCAAAGTGGTGGTGGATCGGCGTCATACGGAAAATCCGCTTGCCGTGGGTCAGCTTGAAATACGTCACCTGCATGATGACGGAAACTGTCTCCATGATGTAGATAATGCCGACCAGAATCAGCACCAGCGGCATATCGAGCGCAAAGGCAAGCCCGCAGACCATGCCGCCGAGAAACAGCGAGCCTGTGTCTCCCATGAAGACCTTCGCCGGATGGAAGTTATAGACCAGGAAGCCCGCGAGACCGCCTGCCAGCGCGGCAGGCAGCAGCGCAAGCGTCGTTTTGCCCCACATATAGGCTGTCACCGCGAAGAAGACCATCACCGGAAGCGTCACGCCGGATGCCAAGCCGTCGATGCCGTCGGTGAGATTGACTGCGTTCACACAGCCGACAATCACGAACATCGCAAAGATCAGGTAAACAATCCAGTTGATCTCAAAACTGACGTTCCAGAACGGAATGTAAAGATCGCAGGTCAAGTCCCCGTTCCAGCGCAGCAGCGCCAGATACGCGCCCGCCGCCGCCAGCTGCAACGCAAGCTTCTGGATGGCTGTCAGACCGAGGTTTCGTTTAAATTTGACCTTCATAAAATCATCAAGAAAGCCGATGACGCCGAAGACCAGCGCGAACGCCAGCACGTAAAGGTGCGTGAGATTGCCTGCCAGCATGCTTCGCCAGCCGCCGGCAATCGTACAAAGCGCCGCCGCGGCGATGAAGACGAGTCCTCCCATCGTCGGCGTTCCCGCCTTCGAGTTATGCCAGCTGGGACCGATTTCGCGGATCGACTGCCCGGCTTTGAGTGCGCGCAGCACGGGGATGAGTAATTTTCCGAAAACGACGGCAAGTACGAACGAGCATACTGCCACAATGATTGCCTGCATGAGGTTCTTCCTCCGGTTTCTTCTCTTACTGTATATTACGCTTCGTGATCGTCCAGGAACATCTGCAGTACCCGCTCCATTTTCATGCCGCGGCTGCCTTTGAACAAAATAACGTCCGCCTCGCCGGCGCGCATCTTGAGCATGCGAACGAGGTCCTCATGCGTGTCAAAATGCTCAGCATTTTTGGCGGACATGCCGCCCGTAATCGCGCCCGTCACCGTGCGCACCGAATGTGCGCCGTAGGTCAGAAGCAGGTCTGCCTTCTGCGCGGCAATGCGCCCGATGCGGTAATGCTCTGCGCTCGAGCGATTGCCAAGCTCCAGCATATCGCCGAGAACCGCAATGCGCTTGCCGCTCGTTTTGACGCTGGCAAGAACGCCAAGCGCCGCCTCGGTCGACTCGGGACCTGCGTTATAGCAGTCCTCGATGATCGTCATGCCGTTTTTCTCATAGATCTTCTGGCGCATGCCGGTGTTGCGGAAGATGGAAAGCTCGTTCTGGATGGTCTCGGGCTTCACGCCCATGACAAGACCGACCGTCGCCGCCGCCAGCGCATTATAGACCATGTGCCGCCCCAGCGCCGGGACAAACAGCTCAAACTCATGATGAAAGCCGCTCACATGGAAGCGCACGCCGTCGTCCAGCTCCTGGATTCTGCTGGCGACCACGTCGCAGGACGGATTGTCGATGCCAAAATAGTATTTTTTGTGCGTGCCCTTGTCGCGCACATTCCACAGAAGCGGCTCGTCGCCGTTGAAAATGCCGACGGTATTTTTGAGACTGCTGCGCAGAATGTCAAGCTTCTCGCGCAGAATGCCCTCGCGGCTTCCCAGATACTCGATGTGCGCAACGCCGATGTTTGTGATGACCGCGTAGTCCGGCTGCGCAATCGCGCTCAAGTAAGCAATCTCGCCCGGATGGTTGGTGCCCATCTCGGCAACCAGAAGCTCCGTGTCCTCCGGCATGTCCATCACGGTCATGGGCAGTCCGATGTCGTTGTTGTGGTTTCCCTCGCTCTTATAGAGCTTGAAATCGCGGGACAGGACGCTTGCAATCATTTCCTTCGTCGTCGTCTTGCCGACGCTTCCGGTGATGCCGACCACCTTCACGCCCGTCAGCTCCCGGTAGTGCTTCGCAATTTCGCCGTAGGCGCGCAGCGGACTTTCGACCACCACGCACGGAAGCTCGTCGCTCGGACGGCTGACCAGTGCAGCTGCCGCGCCGAGCGTTTTTGCAGACGAAATAAAATCATGCCCGTCGACGCGCTCACCGCGCAGGGCGACGAAGAGGTCTCCGACCTCGACCTTACGGGAGTCCGATTCCATGCCCGTAACGGAAATCATTTCGTATTCCGGCGCAACCGTTCCGCCGCACCAGTCGGCAATTTGCTTCAACGTCAGTTCTTTCATACTTCTCTCCCCAAAAAATCCGCAACGACTTCCCGTTCATCCAAGTGCCGTTTTTCGTGTCCGATTTCCTGATAGGTTTCGTGTCCCTTGCCGCAAAGGACAATCACGTCGTCCTTCTGCGCATGCGCCATTGCCCAGCCGATTGCCTCGACGCGGTTTTCGATCACCACATAGGGATGCTTGCTTTCCTGCATCCCGGAGACAATTGCGTCGATGATCGTCATCGGGTCCTCCGTTCTCGGATTATCTGAGGTCACGACGCACAGGTCCGCAAGCTCGGCGCCGATTCTTCCCATGATGGGGCGCTTGAAGGGATCGCGGTCTCCGCCGCAGCCAAAGACGGCAATCACCCGTCCCTTGCAGAACCCGCGCACGGTTTTGAGCACGTTCTCCAGGCTGTCCGGCGTGTGGGAGTAATCAATCAGCACCGTATAGGGCTTTCCGGGCGTCGGGACGACCTCGACCCTTCCCTTGACGCCCGAGGCGGTTTTCAGCGCGTCTGCGATTTCGGAAAGCGGAATGCCGAGCGTCAGCCCCGCGCCGATGACTGCCAGCGCGTTATAGACCGTAAAGCCGCCGGGAATCGCCAGCCGGACCTGTGCCTGCCCGTGCGCCGTTTTCGCAGTGAACGCCACATGGTCTGCGGCAAGCTCGATGTTCTCCGCGCGAAGCTCTGCGTCCGGGTCCTTTTCCGCATAGCGCAGCAGGCTGCACGTCGCATGCGCCATGATTTTCTGCGCGTAGGCGTCGTCCGTGTTCACCACGCCGTGCCTGCATCTGGTAAAGAGCATCGCCTTCGCCTCGCAGTAGGCGTCCATCGTCTTGTGGAAATCAAGGTGGTCCTCAGTGAGGTTGGTGAAGATGCCGGTCTCAAAGGAAATTTCATCCGCCCGGTGCAGCACCAGCGCGTGGCTTGATACCTCCATCACACAGTGCGTGCAGCCGGCGTCTGCCATCTGCGCAAAGAGCTTCTGCAGCTCGAAGGATTCCGGCGTCGTGCGCTCAGTGTGGATGACTTCGCACCCGATCATGTTCTGAATCGTGCCGATCAGACCCACCTTTGCGCCCAGCGTCTGCTCCAGAACGGTTTTGAGCAGATACGTGATCGTTGTTTTGCCGTTTGTTCCGGTCACGCCGATCATGGTCATTTTGTCTGCCGGATGACCAAACCAGTTTGCGCCCAGCTGCGCCAGCGCCCTGCGGCAGGACGCAACCTGCACATACTGCGTTTTCTGCTCGGGCTCGCGCTCGCAGATGACAACAGCCGCGCCGCGCTCGAGCGCCTTGGGAATAAACCGGTAGCCGTCTGAGGCAAAGCCGGGGATTGCGACGAACGCCTCGCCGGGCTTTGTCTGCCTTGAGTCATAGCTGACGCCCGTGATTTCCAGCTCCGGGTCGTAGCAGCCCTCTTTGATTTCGATTCCGCTCAGAAGTTCCGCCAGCTTCATGCGCTGCGCTCCTTTCGTTGTACTGTTTTTCCGGCGCGTCAGTCCGACGCTCCGCCGGTTGTAAATTCTACTGTAATTGTAGTCCCTCTGTCAACCATTGTTCCGGGCTCGATGTCCTGATAAGCGACCGTGACATATTCGTCGCGGTGGTCGGTGCCCTTCGCCTGGATGTAGAGCCCCGCGTTGGTCGCCAGATAATCCACGTCCGCAACGCCGTAGCCCACGAAGTCCGGGACCTCGACCTGCTCGGTCGTCTTGACGGCGTTGCCGAAATAGAGAATGATCTCGGAATTGCCGGGAACCTCCTCGCCCGGGCTCGGGAGCTGGTCGGTGACGGTGCTGCCCTGACCGACCGTGCGGTAGGTGATGGATTTGCTGGAAAGCAGCGACGCCGCTTCGTCTTCCGTCATACCGATGACATCGGGCAGCGTAATATTGACGCCGCGGATATCATCCGACGAATAGTCCGGCTCCACGCCGAGATACGGCAGGATATCCAGAAAGACATCGCGGACCGTCGGCGCTGCCATGAGACCGCCTGAAATATACTGGTTGTGCGGGGTGTAGCTGGTGCCGGCGACGTAATTCGGCGTATCGAGCGCAACCAGCACGACGTATTTGGGATCGTCAATCGGCGCAACGCCGATGAACGAGACGATTTTATCCTCGACCGGCTTGCCGTTTTCATCGTAGGTATCGATTTTTTCCGAGGTACCGGTCTTGCCGCCCACGCGGTAGCCGGGGGTCTTTGCCGAGCCCGCCGTGCCGTCGGTGACGACGTACTCCATCATCCTGCGCATCGTCGCAGACGTTTCCTCGCTGATGACCTGGCGCAGGACGGTCCGCTCGTTGGACTTGACGACATTTCCGTCGCTGTCGAGCACCTGGCTGACCACATAGGGCTTGAGCAAGTATCCGCCGTTGACGATTGCCGCAACCGCACGCACCTGCTCCATGGGCGTCACGCGGAAGGTCTGACCGAAGGACGCGGAAATGAGGTTTGCAACGGAGAATTTGTCCTCGTCCCAGAAAAGACCGGACGCCTCGCCCGGCAGGTCCACGCCGGTCTTTTCCAGAAAACCGAACGCCTTGAAGTATTCCACGAACGTTTTTCTCGTCATGTTGACGCCGATGTGACCGAAGGCAATGTTGCACGAGTGCCCCAGCGCTTCCATGGTCGTCTGCATGCCATGACCTGCCGCCTTCCAGCAGGAGACCTCCTGCTCGCGGTCGTTGAAGGTCTCATGCCCGCCGCAGTAGAACGTGCTGTTCTCCGTAACCGCGCCGCAGTCCAGCGCCGCCGCCAGCGTCACGAGCTTAAACGTCGAGCCCGGCTCATAGCCGTCGGAGACGCAGCGGTTTCTCCACTGGCGCAGGCGCTCTGCCGCTACCGCCTGATTGTACGCGCTCATCGCTTCTTTATAAGCTTCGGAGTCTTTGTCCAGCAGCAGCGCGTCCTGATACTGCTGCTCTAATTGCTCGGCAAGCTCCTGATCATAGATTTCCTGATAGTTGTTGGGGTCGTAGCTGCCGAGGTTCGCCATCGCCAGAATCTGCCCAGAGTTGACGTCCATGACGATGCCGAACGCTCCGTTTATAATATCATATTTCTCGATCGCTGTCTCGAGATTTTTTTCCAGATAATGCTGCACCGTCTGGTCGATCGTCGTAACCAGGCTGTCTCCATCGGAGGCATCGTAATATTTTTCATATGTATAGAGCATCTCCGAGCCGTAATTGCCCTTCGTTGTGACAACCTTACCGGCGGTACCCTGCAGATAGGAGTCGTAATATGCCTCCAAGCCCTCCGAGCCGACGTTGTCGGTCGACACAAAGCCCATCACCTGCGCGGCAAGCGAGGAATAGGGATAATAGCGCTGGGCATCGGTTTCCAGATACACACCCTTGATCTCGTTTTCGGAGATAAAGCTCCGGACCTCGTCGGCAAGCTCCTCCGAAATCTTCCGGCGGATAACCTTATAGCGGAACGTTTTGTCCTCCGCCTGCTCGTAGACAAAATCGGTGCTGACGTCCAGAATCTCTGAAAGCCCGCGCGCGATGTGGTCCAGCAGATTGCTGTTTTCGGGCTTCTGCATCTCCTGCGCAATCTCGTTGGGGTCAATGAAGACCGTCTCCACCGTCTTCGACGAGGCGAGCACATTCATATTCCGGTCTAAAATCTGCCCGCGCGAGGCAGAAAGACTTGTATAGCGCGTCTGGTTATCAATCGCCTGCGCCTCATAGTAGTCGTGGTCGCGGATCATGAGATTATAAAGCGTCACGATCAGCGGAATGAAAACCATCACGCCAAAGAGCACCATCAGCACCAGTGTCCTGCGGAGAATCGTCCGGTTGGCGCGCTGCGACTGCTCTGCGCGCGAAAGCTTCGGTTCGTGTTTTTCCCGTTTCAGGGGGATGATTTTGCGTGCCATGTTCCTGCCTTTCTGCCCGATTGTGAAAGCAGGGGCGGTTTACAACTCTCTGGAAACCGCCCCTGTCACGCTCTATTGCTGTGTCCTGCGGCTTTGTTCTTCCTTACTCTATGCCGCCGCGGGATGCAGATATGCAATCAAGTCGGAAATACTCTGCTCGATTGCTCCGATCATTTCGCCGAGGATATTGCTCTTTTCCGTCGTATAGATCTCCGCCTGATCGGTACCGGTGAGATTGACGTAGACGATCTGCTCCTGCGAGGGCTTGCGCAGTCCAAGCTCTGTCGCCCGCTGCTCAATTGCCGTGAGATCAATTTTTCCTTCGTATTTGCTTTGCAGCAGAAGCTGCTCTTCCTGTAAGCTCTGGAGTCGGCTTTCCAGACGGCTGACCCGGCTGGACGCCTCAAACAGCTGCACATAGCCGAAGATGACGAGAATCATCATGCATGCCGTGATTGCCGCACCCAGAATCGTAAACGGGGCGATGGCGGTTCTGGCGCGGACGCGCGGATGCTTCTGAGGAGCCTCCTGCGGAAGCTCGCGGCGTTCCGGCTGCCTGACCGGCTGGCGAACGGTGTTTGCGGAGTAGACATCATAGGCTGCCGCGCCGTTTGTGCTGTAATATGGATTGCGTTCCGCAGCCATGATGCTTCTCCTTTCTAAGACTCAGAGCTTCACCGCCACGCGCAGCTTTGCGCTTCTGGCGCGGGGATTTTCCCGCACCTCCTCCATGGTGGCGATGATCGGTTTTTT
>CALERM010000121.1 GCA_937907715.1 uncultured Clostridia bacterium | reverse complement strand
AGCTCAACATCAAGCGCCCCGACGTCGTCCAGCCCGCGACCGGCTGCATCGACGAGTATATCAAGATCATCACGACGCTTCTGGAAAAGGGCTATGCCTACCAGGCGGGCGGCAACGTGTATTTTGATACGTCGAAGCTGGAAAAGTATTATATCTTCAACGATCACAACGAAGAGGATCTTGCCGTCGGCGTGCGCGAGGGCGTGGAGGAGGATACAAACAAGCGCAACAAGAACGATTTCGTCCTCTGGTTCACCAAATCGAAGTTTGAGGATCAGGCGCTCAAGTGGGACTCTCCCTGGGGCGTGGGCTATCCGGGCTGGCACATCGAATGCTCCGGTATTTCGCTCAAGTACTTAGGCGAATACCTCGACATTCACTGCGGCGGTATTGACAACGCCTTCCCGCACCATACGAACGAGATTGCCCAGTCCGAGAGCTACATCGGGCACCATTGGTGCAACTACTGGATGCATGTCATGCATCTGAACACCGCATCGGGCAAGATGTCCAAATCCAAGGGCGAGTTCCTGACGGTTTCACTTCTTGAGCAGAAGGGCTATGACCCGCTGGCATACCGCCTGTTCTGCCTGCAGAGCCACTACCGCAAGAACCTCGTCTTCTCGTGGGAAAACCTCGATAACGCGATGGGCACGTATCAGAAGCTGATTGCGAAGATCGCAGCGCTGACGCCCTCCGACGAGCCGATCGACGAGCAAGCGGTTGCGGCGCTGCGCGAGAAATTCAATAAGGCGCTGGGCAACGACCTCAACACCTCGCTCGGTATCACGGCGCTTTACGACGTTCTCAAGTATCAGACGAACGACGCAACGAAGCTGTATCTGCTGGACGACTTTGACAAGGTCCTGAGCCTCGATCTTCTCAAGAAAGCAGACGAGGCGCGCAAAAAGGCAGCAGGCGCGAAGCAAAGCGGCGGTGATTACAACATCATCTCCGAGACCGGTGAGCAGGATGCAGACATCGAGGCGAAAATCCGCGCCCGGTATGAAGCGAAGAAGGCGAAGGACTTTGCTTCGGCGGACCGCATCCGCGATGAGCTGAAGGCGTCCGGTATCGAGCTGACCGATATCCCCGGCGGCGCGAAGTGGAACCGCGTATAATGCAGCATACCCGAAAGAGCAAACCAACCGGCTTGCTCTTTTTTTTCGCGCGTTGCAAGCGGATGCATTTTGTGATAAAATAAAGTGCATTGGTATGCGGCGTGACGGCATACCAAATGAGCGAAAAGGAGCTTTTCCATGAAGCTGATGATTTTAGACGGCAATAGCATCATCAACCGCGCGTTCTACGGCGTGCGTCTGCTCAGCACAAAAGACGGCGTCTATACGAACGCAATTTACGGGTTTTTGAATATTCTCGAGCGCCTGCGCGCCGACGAGCAGCCGGACGCGCTTTGCGTGGCGTTCGACCTCAAAGCCCCCACCTTCCGCCACAAGGCTTACGACGGCTACAAAGCGACGCGCCACCCGATGCCGGAGGAGCTGGCGATGCAGATGCCGCTGATGAAAGAGGTCCTCGGCGCGATGAACATTCCCATTTATGAATGTGAGGGCTGGGAAGCAGACGACATTCTGGGTACTGTGGGAGAAATCTGCGCAAAAGCAGGCGACGACTGTGTGATTGTCACGGGAGACCGGGACTCCTTACAGCTGGTAGACGAGCGCGTGACGGTGAAGCTGGTGACGACAAAAGCAGGTCAGACCATCACGACCAACTATACCCCCGATGTGTTCCGCGCGGAATACGGCTTTGAGCCCGCGAGGCTGGTCGATCTCAAGAGCCTCATGGGAGACAGCTCAGACAACATTCCGGGAGTTAGCGGCGTCGGACCCAAGACGGCGACACAGCTTTTGATCGCCTACGGCACGTTGGACGGCATCTATGAGCATCTGCCGGAAATCAAGGAATCCGTGCGAAAGAAGCTCGAAAAAGACCGCGAGCAGGCATACCTGTCTTATGACCTCGCGTCCATCCGGAAAAACGCGCCGGTGGACTTTGTTCCGGCGCGCAATCTGGTGCGGCAGGTAGACAACGACGCGCTGTACGCGCTGTTTCACAGGCTGGAATTCACACGTCTGATGGGTCGGTACAACCTGCATGCACCGCAGGAAAAACCAGCGCCGCGCGAGACGGTTGATGTGGTCATCACATGCGAAACTGTGACGGACGCGCGACAAGCGCAGGAGATTGCGGCAAAGCTCACAAAAGAGCATTACGTTCACTTGATTGCCGAGTCGGATCTATCCGCAATTGCGGTCGATACAGACGATACGGGCTATCTGTTCTCCGGGGATGCGGTGCAGGATAAAGATTTTATGTTGACTCTTTTCGGCGTGTCGGTCAAGAAGGTCACCCACGACTGCAAGCCGCTGATGCGCGCGCTGCTCGAAAGAGGACTTCCAGCCGACGGCTTTATCTTCGATACGGCGCTGGCGGCGTATGATCTGGATGCGACGCGGGGCAAGTATCAGCTCGACGACGTGTTCTCGCAGTACTGCGGCGCGCAGATCGGCTATGCGGACGCGCAGCAGGTGGGAGAAGAAGCGGCGCGGGAGGCTGCGCTTCGGGCGCAGGCGGCGGCAGTCGCAGCGCTCTATGAGGTGCTGCCCGGCAGAATCAGGCAAGCCGGTATGGAAAAGCTCTATTACGAGATCGAGCTTCCACTCTGCCTGTGTCTGGCACGCATGGAGACGCGGGGGGTTCTGGTCGATCAGATGGCGCTTGTCGCGTTCGGCAACATGCTGACCGGCGGAATCGAACGCGATCAGGAGGAAATCTTCCGCTACGCCGGGCAGGAATTCAATATCAACTCCCCCAAGCAGCTGGGCGAAATTCTCTTTGAAAAGCTGGAGCTGCCGCCAGTCAAGAAGACGAAAAGCGGCTACTCCACGAACGCCGAGGTGCTGGAAAAGCTCAAAAACCGGCACCCGATCATCGAGGCGATTCTGGACTACCGGACGCTCACGAAGCTGAAATCGACCTATGCCGACGGGCTGGTCAAGGAAATCTCAAGCGACGGCAGGATTCATACGACGTTCCAGAACATGGTCACAGCGACGGGGCGCCTTTCGTCGACAGAGCCGAACCTGCAGAATATTCCGGTTCGTACCGAACTGGGGAGCGAAATCCGGAAAATGTTTGTGCCGCAGGACGGCTGCGTGTTTGTCGACGCCGACTACAGCCAGATTGAGCTGCGTGTTCTGGCGCATATTGCGCAGGACCGGCACATGCAGCAGGCGTTTACCTCCGGTATGGATATCCACACGGCGACGGCCGCGCAGGTGTTCCATGTCGCGCCGGAGGACGTGACGCCGCTGATGCGCCGCCATGCGAAGGCGGTCAACTTCGGCATTGTCTATGGCATCTCAGAGTTCTCGCTGGCAGAGGACATCGGCGTGACGCGCAAGGAAGCGAAGGCATATATCGACCGGTATCTGGAGAATTACGCGGGCGTGCGCGCATATATGAAGGATATCGTTGCAAAAGCAAAGCAGGACGGTTTTGTCACGACGCTGTTCGGCAGACGCCGGAATCTTCCGGAGCTCAAGAGCAGCAACTTTAACATCCGCTCGTTCGGAGAGCGCGTCGCGCTCAATACGCCCATTCAGGGTACGGCGGCGGACATCATCAAGCTTGCGATGCTGCATGTCGATCGCGCGCTGCGCGAGCAGAAGCTCAAAGCGCGGCTTGTTTTGCAGGTCCATGACGAGCTGATCGTCGAGTGCCCCATCGAAGAGCGTGAGCAGGTTACAAAGCTTCTGACCGAGCAGATGGAGCAGGTGACGCAGCTCTCCGTGCCGCTGCTTGCCGAGGCAAAGAGCGGCGCAAGCTGGTATGAGGCGAAGTGATGAATATAAATGTTGTTCCCATGACACAGGACGACGTGCCGCAGGTGGCGGCGCTGGAGGCGGCATGCTTTTCAGACCCATGGTCCGAGCAGATTCTGTCAAATGAGCTTCAGAACGAGCTGAGCCTCTGGCTGGTTGCAAAAGACAGCGATACCGTTCTCGGCTATGTGGGCAGCCAGAGCGTTCTGGATGAAGCGGATATGATGAATCTTGCCGTGCGCGAGACGGCGCGGCGGCAGGGGATTGCGCGGCAGCTTGTGCTGGCGCTCTGCCGGCGTCTTCGCGAAAAGGGCGTTGTGTCGCTGACCCTTGAGGTGCGCGACTCGAACGAACCGGCAATCCGGCTCTATACCTCGCTCGGCTTTGCACAGGTGGGTCGGCGCCCCAACTACTATTTTCATCCGAAGGAGGATGCACGCATCCTCAGAAAGGAAATTCCAACATGAATATTCTATCGGTAGAGTCCTCCTGCGATGAGACGGCGGTCGCCATTGTCCGCAACGGACGGGAAATCCTGACCGACTGCATCGCCTCGCAGGTGGAGCTTCACAAGCTCTATGGCGGCGTGGTGCCGGAAATTGCGTCGCGCAAGCACATTGAGGCAATTTACGGCTTGGCGGACCAGGCGCTCTTGCAGAGCGGCTTGACGCGCAAGGGTCTGGACGCCATTGCCGTCACCTATGCGCCGGGACTCATTGGCGCGGTGCTGGTCGGCGTGAATTTTGCGAAGGCGGCCGCCTATGCGCTGGATTTGCCGCTTGTTCCGGTCCACCATATCCGCGGGCATATCGCGGCAAACTATCTGGCGTACCCGGAGCTGGAGCCGCCGTTCATCTGTCTGGTTGTCTCGGGCGGACATACGCTGATTGTCGACGTGCGGGGCTACACAGACTTCAGAATCCTCGGCACCACGCGCGACGACGCGGCGGGCGAGTGCTTCGACAAAGTTGCGCGCGTGCTCGGTATGCCGTATCCCGGAGGCGCTGCGTTAGATCGGTGCGCAAAGACCGGTGACGAGGATAAATACCCGCTGCCGCACACGAAGCTCTCGGGAAATCCGCTGGACATGTCCTTCTCGGGACTGAAAACGGCGGCGCTCAACCTCATTCACATGCATGAGCAGAAGGGTGAAAGCATCGATGTGCCGTCTCTTTGCGCGTCGTTTTCCAAAGCGGTCAGCGAGATGCTGGTACCGCGGACGATGCAGGCGCTCAAGGAAAGCGGCTATAAAAAGCTCGCCATTGCGGGCGGTGTCGCCGCAAATTCCCGCATCCGCGCGGATTTTAAGGACGCCTGCGAAAAGCTCGGCGCAGCGCTCTATACGCCGCCGCTTTCCCTGTGCGGCGACAACGGCGCAATGATCGGCAGCCAGGGGTATTATGAGTTTCTCGCCGGAACAAGGGCGGGGCAGGACCTCAACGCCTTTGCCACGCGCTCGATTGAGCAGCCCTACGAATAAACGGAACAGCCAAAGACGCACCGCACGGCGGTGCGTCTTTTTTTGACGGCTCGGCTTCAAAAGGAAGCATTATGTAAAATAAAACAAGATTATGTAAAATTATTTTGCACCTTTACGCATTAGAGTTCTTCATTTTCAATGCAACCTATAATTTGGGAAAAATTAAATTTTCAATTGAAAACAGGAAGAGAATCATCTGTGGAAAACGTTGTGTACAGTGTGAATAAGCTGCGCTGCGAAACTTGCGGATTATGATTATGGTAAACAAAACTGCACGCAGTACAAGCAGGGCATAAACGCCGCGGAAAGGGCATACGCTGTAGCAAAAAGGAGGGGAATGTATGGCAAAGAAAAAAGGAACGCGGAGCGTTCCGGCACAGCTTGCGATTGGGAGCGCGGCAGATCTGGGTTTCCTGCTTGTGCTGACAGCAATCGCGTCTGCGCTGGTGCTGAGCGGCGCGATTGGGCAGGGAAGCATTCCGACCGCAGGTCTGTGCGCCAACACGCTGGCTGCATTTGCAGGGAGCCTGGTCGCGGCGAGGGGCTTTTCTCAGCGAAGGCTTCTTTATACGCTGGCGTGTACGGCTGGATATCTGTTGTTGCTGCTGTTTGGCAACCTGCTGTTTGTGAGCGCGCCGCTTGACGGCGTTCTTTGGGTTGCGGCGCCTGCGCTGGCGGCATCGACGCTGGCGTGTCTGCTGGTCAGCCGGAAGCCAAAAGGCGGCAGACGGTACCGGTGAAAGAAATCCTGCATCCTGCAAAATAGTAAATTGTATTTACATATTGAACTGCTCGTGCAAGGAATCCTTCATAAACCATATTTGGAATCACCGCACCGCAAACGCCACCAGATGTGGTAGAGATTTCGGAAAAGTTCGGTTTTTGGACAGCTCCGAGTTACTAATTTTACATAATACCATTAACATAACACTTTGTCATAATTTACAAAGATTTCGAAAAGTTCGGATTTTTCTTGAAATCTCAAGCGATTTGCGGTATAGTAAGGACACTTCCCGGATTTGCCATTGGTAGAAATAACGTGGATTTCATAATTTGCATTTTTTCCCCGGGAATACGCTGCGGCGTGCGTTTGCCCTGGCTGTCCGGCAGAGAGAACCTGCATGCGCCTGCTTGCTTTGATGCACACCACATCTTGTGGTCGGCGGGCGCTGCGGCGGCTATTCTGCTGGTTTGCACGGTTTCATGCATGAGCGCCGCAAGTTTGGAAGGTCAGAACATGGACAACATCATTGCCAGATACGAAGACTACCTCATCCATACCAAACACGCCTCTGCCAATACGGTCTCATCCTACATGCGAGACATCCGGCAGTATGCGTCATATCTGTCCGGCATTGACGTTGATGTTCTTGAAGCCGACCAGAGCGTGGTCAGCGCCTACATGCAGTGGCTGCAATCAATCGGAAAATCTCCGGCGACGGTCTCGCGCTGTCTGGCGTCACTCAAGAGCCTGTATCTGTTTGCGCTCAGTGAGGACGAAATCGAGCAGAACCCGGTACATAACATCAAGGTCGAGAAGGCGGAAAAGAAGCTGCCGCAGATTCTGAGCGGCAAAGAGGTCGAGCTGCTGCTCGAGCAGCCGCGCACCAGCGATATGAAGGGCTGCCGCGACAAGGCGATGCTCGAGGTTTTGTATGCAACCGGCATCCGTGTCAGTGAGCTGATCAACCTGAATGTGGACGATGTGAGCATCACGGGTGGCTTCATCCGCTGCGAGTCTGGCGGCAAGACGCGCATTATTCCGCTCTACCCCGAAGCGGTGCAGGCGCTTCACACCTACATGGACGACGTGCGGCTGAAAATGCTGGCGACCCCGTCGGAGCATTCTCTGTTTGTGAACGTGTCCGGCGAGCGCATGAGTCGGCAGGGCTTCTGGAAAATCATCAAATACTATCAGGAAAAGGCGCAGATTGACAAGGACATCACGCCGCACACCCTGCGGCACAGCTTTGCCGCGCATCTGCTGGAAAACGGCGCGGACCTTCGGTCCATTCAGGAGATGCTCGGTCACAGCGACATTTCCTCGACGCAGGTCTATGCGCATCTGGTCAAGCAGAATCTCAAATCCGTCTACAATAAATATCACCCCAAGGCATAAGAGAAGCCCGCGCAGTCCGACTGGATTGCGCGGGCTTCTGGCATGAATCTGACAGCGCGCCGCAGCTTTCGCTGCGGCGCGCTGTTTTGCTATAGAATATCTTTTTGGAGTTCCGAAAGGCTTTTGCCGGTTTTTCGAGCGATTTCGGCGAGATCCTCAAACTCTGCTTTCTCGCGCCGCATGCCGTAGCCGGAGGAAATTTTGACGCGAATGTCGCCATCCGGGGTTTGGACGGTTCTGCTTTCCCGCGAGAGCGTGTAGCGGCGGAAGTTTGCTTCACGCACACCGAGAGTCGTTGTGTGCCGGAACAAAAGCTCCACCATTTTTTCGCGGTCTTCGGGTCTGCACATGCACGTGAGCAGAACGCCGGGGCGGTTTTTCTTCATACCGACCGCCGTTGTATATACGTCCAGCGCGCCCGCGTCAAACAGCCGCTCCATCGCGAAGCCGAGACTTTCTCCGGTGCAGTCGTCGAGATTGCACGAAAGCTCCAGAATCTCCTGCGTGGGCGCCTCCGTTTCGCCCAGCATCGCGCGCACGCAGTTGGCGGCGGGGAAATCCTTCGTTCCCATGCCGTAGCCGGTTCTGGACAGGCGCATGGCGGGCATGGCGCCAAACTCTGTGACAAAATGGCGAAGCAGCGCCGCGCCTGTCGGGGTGCAGAGTTCGCCGGCAATCGCGCCGCCGTAGATCGGAACGCCTTCCAGCAA
The DNA here is from genome assembly GCA_937907715.1 of uncultured Clostridia bacterium. GTDB lineage: Bacteria > Bacillota > Clostridia > Oscillospirales > Oscillospiraceae > CAG-170. The sequence continues at coordinate 7,821 of CALERM010000121.1, read as the reverse complement.
AAGCGCCGTCGCGGGCGCGGGAACCGGCAAAACGCCATGGGCGCAGCGGACCTGCCCGCAGCCGACATGCACGTTGGAGCAGAAAATCTTCTCCGGCGAAAGCAAATGCATCAGAAGGCACACGCCGACCACGTCCGCCAGCGCGTCGAGCGTGCCGACCTCGTGAAAATGAATCTGATCGATGGGCGCGCCGTGGACCTTCGACTCTGCGTCTGCAATCAGCCGGTAGACCGCCAGCGCGTCGTCGCGCACTGCCTGCGGCAGATCCAGATGCGACAAAAGATGCTCGATTTCGTGCAGCCCCGTGTGATGGCGCACATGTTCGTGCATATGCGCATGCTCATGCGCATGCAGATGCTCGTGCAGTGCGTCCAGCTCCTCTTCGCCGCGGACCAGAACCCGCATGTGCGTGCCTGTGATGCCGCACTTGACGGCGGGCTCGGCAAAAATTTCAATGCCCGGAAGCGCGAGTGCGCGCATGGTATCGAGAAACGCGGGCTTATCGTCCAGCAGCTCATATAGCGCTGCCATCAGCATGTCGCCCGCCGCCCCCATCGAGCAGTCCAGATATAAAACTCTCATATCGTAAACCTCGTAGCGTTTCGCGCCCGCAGACGCGAAATAAAATGTCGAACCTGTTTGAAAGGTTATGTACCGATGTGGTTGATCATGCTGGCAAGGTAGCCCGCGCCGAAGCCGTTGTCGATGTTCACAACGCTCACGCCGCTGGCGCAGGAGTTGAGCATCGCAAGAAGCGCTGCCACGCCGCCAAAGCTTGCGCCGTAGCCGACGCTGGTCGGCACCGCGATGACCGGGCAGTCGGCAAGCCCGCCGATAACGCTTGCAAGCGCTCCTTCCATACCGGCAATCGCGACAATCGCCTGTGCCTGCATGACGTCGTCGGTATGAGACAGCAGCCGGTGAAGCCCCGCGACGCCCACGTCGTAGAGCCGCACGACCTCATTTCCGAGCGCCTCTGCGGTGAGAGCAGCTTCCTCAGCAACAGGCTGATCGCTCGTGCCGCCGGTTGCAACGACGATTTTTCCGCGCCCGGTCGGCTCCGGCGTTATTCCCGCAATGCCGACGCGCCCAAGCTCATGATAGGTGAGCGGCAGCTGCGGGGTAAGAAATTCTGCCGCCTCTTTGCAAAGCCGTGTGATCAGGACGGTTTTCTGCCCATGACGGAGCATCGCCTGTGTGATTTTAAGAATCTGCTCGGGCGTCTTGCCCGCGCCGTAGATCACCTCGGCAGCGCCCTGGCGCAGCGCGCGGTGATGATCCAGCTTTGCAAAGCCCAGATCCTCAAAGGGGGCTTCCTTGAGCTGCAAAAGCGCGTCGTCAACCGAGCGTTCGCCCGCAGCAACCGCCTGTAAAAGCTGCCTGATTTCCGATTGCTCCATGCTTATCTCCCCTTGAGGTCCAGAAGGACAGTTTCAAAATACGGATGCAGATTTTCCAGAATCTCCGACCGGCGGGTAAGCGCCTGCTGCATCTGTGCAGGCTTGAGCTGCACGCGCGCGGCGTCGTGGAACACACGCACGCGAAAATCTGTAAAGCCGAGCGAGAACAGCGCCTGCTCCGCGCCCTCGACGCGCGCGAGAAGCTCGTTTGTAATCTTCTGCCCGGTCGGAACGCGCGTGGCAAGACAGGCATACGCCGGCTTGTCCCAGGTAAATAGCCCTGCCTCGCGGGAAAGCTCACGGATCTGCGGCTTGGTCAGCCCGCACAGGCGCAGCGGCGAGAGCACATGCAGCTCGGAAAGCGCCTGCATGCCGGGGCGGTCGCCTGCTTCGTCCGAGGCGTTGGTGCCGTCGAGCAGGACGGTGTATCCATCCTCCAGCGCCCGCTTCTGCAAGGCTCCGAACAATCCGGTCTTGCAGAAATAGCAGCGGTTGGCGGGGTTTTTTACAACGTCCGGGTTTGCCAGTGCGTCGAGCTCGATGATCGAAAGCTCCGCGCCGAGCTGCGCACACAGCCGCTTCGCGTCTTCCAGCTCAAACGCGGGCTGGAACGCGGTTTTGATGAAATACGGGCGCACCTCCGCCCCGGCATTCAAACCGGCATAGAGAAGATACGAAGAATCCACGCCGCCGGAAAAGCCGAGCGCCGATTTCGGATGCTGCTTGAAAAATTCCTGTAGTGTCATAGCAATGCCTCTTGGTTCTCTGGAAATTGGTTCTTTCAATTATAACGGAAAAACCTGTCGTATGCAAGGGCAAAAACCGACAAAAGCGGTAGGCTTGTCAGGAAGAAAACGCAAACACTTGCGGTATAATGCGCCGGGCAGCGCAATAGAATGTGGTGGGAGGGATGAACGATGGCGGCGTTTCAGGAAATTCTGGACGTGCTTCCGGCGCGCTACCGGACGCTGGATGTTTCCAATGTGCAGGAGCTTCGGCTGCGCGCGGGGCAGTCTCCGGCAGTGGTGGAAGACGGCGCGGAGCGGCGGCTTGCGGGTCTGGTGCGGCAGGAGGAGCTTGCGGAGATTTTGCAGCGTGCGACGCAGCAGTCGGTATACGCCTGTACGCAGAGCCTGCGGCAGGGCTTTGTGACGCTTCCCGGCGGGCACCGCATCGGCGTGTGCGGCAGCGCGGTGGTCAAAAACGGCGAGATGACAGGCTTCCGGGCAATCAGCTCCCTTTGCATCCGCTTTGCGCGCGATGTGCGCATGGACGGCGCGCGGCTGCTTCCGAGCCTCACCGATTCCTGCCTGATTCTCGGTGCGCCGGGTGCTGGGAAGACGACGCTGCTGCGTGCGTGCATCCGTGCGCTGTCGGAAAGCGGGCAGCGTGTGAGCGTCTGCGACGACCGGGGCGAAATTTCTGCCATGACGCAGGGAAAGCCGCAGTTCGATCTCGGAGCGCAGACAGATGTTCTGACGGGGCTTTCCAAGGACGAGGGCATGCTGATGCTTCTGCGCGCGATGAATCCCATGTGGATTGCCGCAGATGAAATTACGGCGCGCCGGGACTTAAGCGCGATGGAAACCATCAGCTACTGCGGCGTCAAACTCCTTGCCACGGCGCACGCAAAGGATGAACGCGAGCTGCGCCTGCGCCCGCTTTACCGGGAGCTTCTGGCGCTCGGTATTTTCAGGCGTATGCTTGTCCTGCTGCCGGACAGGCAGGTTCGCTGTGTGGAGGTAGAGCGTATATGATCAGAATCATTGGCGCTGCGTTGGTTGTGCTTTCGTCCGGCACGGTTGGCTTTGGCTTTGCGCGTGCGGTGCGGCTGCAATGCGCGCAGCTCGAGGGACTTTTGTGGGCGCTTGATACAATGCAGAGCGAAATGTCAGCGAGGCTTACGCCGCTGGCACAGATTTTCACCATGCTTTCCGCCTGCCGGCAAAAGGATACTGCGGCATTTTTTGCGGAGGCAGGGAAGGCGCTGTCCACGCAGCCCTACTGTACGGTCCCGGTTTCGTTCCGGCGGGGCTTTCAGCAGGCGAAGCGCTTTCGCCCGGGAGACGAGAGCGTGCAGGCGCTTTACGGGCTTTCCGTGAACCTCGGAAGATTCGAGCTGGAATCGCAGCTTGCCGCGATCGAACGGGCGAAGGCAAGCGTCACGGCGGCGCTTTTATCCTTGCAGGGGCAGAAGCGCGCGCGGTGCAGAAGCTATGAAACCATCGGCATCTGCGCGGGACTCGCGCTTGCCGTCGTGCTATTGTAACGATGGACATTGATCTGATTTTTAAAATTGCCGCGGTCGGCATTATTGTTTCGATTCTCAATCAGGTGCTTGTGCGCTCGGGGCGCGAGGAGCAGGCGACGATGACGTCGCTTGCCGGGCTTGTGGTCGTTCTCATGATCGTCGTGCAGCGCATCGCAGAGCTGTTTGACCTGGTGAAGACGCTGTTTCGGTTTTAACGATGGAGATTTATGTGAAAATTGCCGCGTGCAGCGTGGTTTGCGCGCTTTTATGTGCGGTATTAAAACCGCATGAGGGTGCGCTGGCGCTTGCGGTTTCCATTCTCGCGGCGGCGGGCGCGGCGGTGACGGCGCTGGGACTGTTATCTCCGGTGCTGGATTTTTTCGAAAAGCTGCTTTCCTTTACAGGTCTGTCGTCTGCAGTCTTTTCGCCGCTATTGAAGACCGTGGCGATCGCACTTCTGGGGCAGATTGCGGGCGCGTTCTGTCAGGATGCAGGACAGGGCGCGCTCGGAAAGATGGTCGAGCTGTGCGGGACGGTGCTGTGCCTTTGCACGGCGCTGCCGCTGGCGACGATGCTGCTCGAGCTTCTGCAGGAGCTGGGAGGCGGCGGATGAGAAAGGCGATACTGGCGCTCAGTGTGCTGCTGCTTCTGAGTACGCCCGCTCTGGCGCGCGAGCCGGAGGAAGCGGCAATGCCGGACTACGGTGCGCAGGCGCTGGAGCAGGCGCTCGACGGGCAAACGCGCGAGGCACTGGGCGATGCATCTGCGACAAATGCCGGGGATTTCGGAACGCAGCTTTGGAGCATCGTGACCGATGCGCTGTCCAATGCCAATCTGGCGCTGCGGCCGGCGCTTTTTTCGGCAGGCAAGGTACTGGCAGCGGCAATCCTCTGCGCCTTTGCCTCCGGCGCGCAGGATGGTTCCGGCGCAAAGCAGCCCGCGCAGATTGCGGGCGCGTTTGCCATCACGGCGCTCTGCACACAAGACGCGCAGTCGATGATCGCACTGGCGCGCGAGACGATCACGAAAATCTCGGACTTCACAGCGCTGCTGCTTCCGGTTCTGTCGTCGAGCCTTGCCGCTTCCGGCGGGAGCGTGAGCGCGGGGACGCTGCTGGCGGGCGGCTCGTTTGCGATGAGTTTACTTACAAAGCTTGCCTCCGGCGTGCTGATTCCGCTGGTCTATCTCTACATTCTGCTGGCGACTGCCGAAAGCGCGACAGACGGCGGCGGACTCGGCAAAATCCGAGAGCTTTGCGGGTGGCTGGTGCGGCTGAGCATAAAAGGGCTGTGCGCGGTCTTTACGGCGTATCTGAGTCTCAGCCGTGTACTGACCGGCTCTGCGGACGCGATGGCGGTGAAGGCGGCGCAGGCGGCATTTTCGGGGATGGTGCCGGTCGTCGGGTCGATTCTTTCCGATGCGTCGGAGTCTCTGCTTGCGAGCGCCGGGCTCATTCGCAGCGCGGCAGGCGCGTTCGGGATGCTGGCGGTTCTGGCGATGGCGCTTGCGCCGTTTATGCAGCTTGGGGCATTTTATCTGGCGCTGCGGCTGGCTGGGGCAATCGGCGCGGACGCGGTCAGTAAGGCGCATGCAGGTCTGATCTCCAATCTTGCCTCCGCCATGGGCTACATGCTCGCCATTGCGGCAAGTGCGCTTTGGATGAGCCTTGTGTCTTCTGCATGCTTTTTGAAGGCGGTGGGCGGATGATGGATGCAATCCGGAAATATCTGATATCTCTTTGCGCGGCGGCGCTTTTGTGCAGCCTGGTACGTGCACTTGTGCCGGGCGGTCGGATGAAAAAGCTCTGCTCGCTGCTGTGCGGTATTTTCCTGATGACGGCGGCGCTGTCCGGCATTTCCGGCTGGCAGCTGTCTGATTTCGCGCAGGAGCTGTCGAAGATGCAGGTCGCTGCCGAGCAGGCGCGCACGGGCGTGGAAATCCAGGGCCGCGAGGCGCTGTGCGCCATCATAAAGAGCAAGACGGAAGCATATATATGGGACAAAGCACAGGAGCTTGACCTGTCGGTCAGCATCGAGGTAACGGTTGAGGCGGACAGCAGCTATCCGTATCCGTCCGGCGTGCAGATCACCGGCACGTTTACCCCGCAGCAGCAAAGGATGCTGGCAGCTTACATCGAGGAAAACCTCGCCATCGGAAAGGAGCGGCAGATTTGGACGAACGAATGAAAAGCGGGCGGCTGTCCGGCGGTATGCCGCGCGTAAAGGCTCTGCTGGAGCGCTTCCGCCTGCCGCTTCTGATTCTCGCGCTGGGGGCGATTTTGCTGCTGCTGCCGTCCGGCAGGACCGAAAAGGCGGCGCAGGACGCGCAGATGCCGGCGCAGCAGACGCAGCCGCTCGAGGATATGCAGCAGGCGCTTACCGGACTGCTTTCTTCGATGGAAGGCGTCGGACGGGTGGAGCTGCTGCTGACGGTCTCCGGCAGCGACGAGGTGTTTTATCAGACGGACGTGCGCCGGTCCGGCGAGACAATCGAGGAAACCACCGTCTTTTCCGCCAATCAGAGCGCGCAGAAAACGCCCGTCGTCACGAAAACGAAGAAGGCGTCCTACACAGGCGCCGTTGTGGTCTGCGACGGGGCGGACAGCGCAGCGGTCCGGCTGCGCATTGTGCAGGCAGTTTCCGCCCTCACGGGGCTTGGGAGCGATAAAATCAGTGTCATCAAAATGAAGCAGAGTCAGGAGGATGGAATATGAAAATCTGGAAACGTAACGCGGTGATTGCAACGGTGCTGCTGTTCATCTGTGCAGGCGTCTATCTCAACTGGTCGTACAACAACCGGCAGAAGACGCCCGATCTGACGGACACGCTGAACGCTGAGCAGGTGATGGGGGAAACGAGCCTGCAGCTGGATGATACGGCGGAGCCGGTTTCTCTGGAGGACACCTCGACCGATGATTATTTTGCGCAGATGCGGCTGAGCCGCCAGTCCTCGCGCGACAGCGCGGTTGAGCTTCTCGAGCAGACGATTGCCTATGACGAGGGAACCGCCGTCGGCGACACCGCCTCGCAGACGCTGAACCGGATTGTCGGCACTGCGCTCAGCGAGGCGCAGATCGAAAGCCTGATCATTGCCAAAGGCTTTTCCGACTGCGTGACCTACATGGCGGACGACACGGTCAGCGTCGCGGTTTCCGCGCCCGCCGAAGGCTTATCCACGGCGGATGTGGCGCTCATTTCCGACGTTGTGACCTCGCAGACGGACTATGATCTTTCGCAGGTGCGCGTGATTGAGGTCAAGGCGCAGTAAAAACAGGTTGAAATTCCGGAAGTTTGTGGTACAATGTTCGCATAAGCACCGAAACCCGGAGGTAATACGATGGCTGAAAACAAAGAATACTTCACCCAGGAGATGGAAAACGGATCAATTCAGATTTCTGAAGACGTGGTCGCGTCCGTGACCGGTATGGCGGTTCTCGAGGTCGAGGGCGTGTGCGGCCTGTCGAGCTCCATCGGAACGGATATCGCCGAGATGCTCGGCATGAAGACGCTTTCCAAGGGCGTCCGGCTCTCCACCACCGAAACGGGCGCGCTGCGCATCGACTGCGACGTCGTCTCCAAGTTCGGGCAGAACATCTTCGAGCTGGCGAAGAACGTGCAGGAAAACGTCAAGTCCAGCGTCGAGTCCGTCACGGGTTTGAGCGTCGCCGAGGTCAATGTGACCGTCTGCGGCATTGCCCTGCCGAAGGACAACAAAAAATAATCGGAAAATAAACCCTTTGCCGGTGCGACAAAGGGTTTATTTCTGCGAGCCGATCCTGTATAATAAATAATCATTTTGAAGAAGACCGCCGCAAAACGCGGCGAAGGAGAACTGTGATGACCAGATCGAACGCACGAGAGATTGCCTGCCACCTTGTCTATGAGATGAACTTCAACGGTATTTCTGCCGACGAGGCGATGAACCTTCTGATGGACCCGGAGTATTATCCGACGCTTGCATCGGAAACCGAAATTTACGCCGAGCGTCCCTCGGGCAAGCAGGCGGAGTATCTTGCCGATGTGGTCCACGGCGTCGAGCGCGAGCGCGAAGCGCTCGAGGCGTTCCTTGAGAAAAACGCCATCGGCTGGAGCCTCAGCCGCATTTCCAAGGTTGCCGTCGCGGTCATGGAGGTCGCCATGTACGAGTGCGAGCATGCAGACGATGTCCCCA
>CALERM010000120.1 GCA_937907715.1 uncultured Clostridia bacterium | reverse complement strand
CCGGAAGAGCTGGCAACCAGCGAGATTACCGTCAGCATCGAGCTGGTCCGGTACAATAAGGAAACCTACAGCTATGAGCGCCTGAGAGCGCCCTTTGACGTAACGCTCACCTCCAATGGCAACACGCGCGTGGTCGATGTGATGGACGCAGCAGTCAAGCAGGGGCTTTTGAGCTACGGCTATGCGGTCACGGGCTACGGCAGATACATCAGCGTCATTGACGGCTATGAGGTTCTGGACCCGGACGGCTGGATGCTTACCATCAACGGCGAGCTTTCCAATTTCGGCGCGTCGACTGCTACGGTGGACAACGGCTCGAACATCGTCTGGTATGAGGGCACGACGCAGAACCACTATGCGCAGCCGGATATGGATGCGCTCGACGAGAACTCCGGCTACTGGAAGCCGATTCGGACGGCGGAGGATTTGAAGGAGCTGGCGGCTGCAACGGACGCGGAAGCACTTTCCGGTCACTATAAGCTTACGGCGGATATCAATCTCCGGGGCGATGAATTTGACGGCATCGGAAGCCCGGACGCGCCCTTTACCGGCGTCTTTGACGGAAACGGCAAAACCATCTCGAATCTGACCATTTCCAAGCCGGGTGAGGACAGCGTGGGTCTGTTCCGTGTGATGCTCGGCGGTACGGTCAAGAATCTGACGCTCAAAAATGTCAGCGTTACCGGCGGCAGCCATGTCGGCGCGGTCGTCGGGCAGGCGCAGGTTACGCTGGATACAACGAGCATGTCCGGCAGCATTGCGGGTCTGATCGGCAACGTGCATGTGACAGGCTCTGTCAGCGGCGCGGAGCAGACCGGCGGCATTGCAGGTCTCAACGGCGGTCAAAAGGACAGCACGACAGGCTTCTCGGTGGCAAACGCCGTGGACCGCTGCACCTTTGAAGGTACGATCACGGGTAAAACCATCACCGGCGGTCTGGTCGGACGCAACGACGGTACGGTGACCGCCTCGTCGGCGGACGGAACCGTGGAAGCAGGCGAAAACGGCAGAATGGCAGGCGGTCTTGTCGGACAGAACGAGGGCAGCGTCTACACCAGCTGGGCAGACGGGAAGGTCCACGGCAAAGCGTATGTGGGCGGCTTCGTTGGAAGCGGCTCCGGCAGCATCAAGCAGTGCTACAGCCTCGGAAACGTCTCGGGCGCGGACTATGTCGGCGGCTTTGCCGGCACGATCAGCACAGTGGAAACTGCCGTCAGCGTGGGTAAGGTCACGGTGTCCGGCAAGCAGGATCAGGGCTACGTGGGCGGCTTTGCCGGAAATCTCGGCGGAACCATTGTCGGCGCCCCCGGCAGCATCACGGTCAAAAACGTGTTCGGCTATTGCAAGAAAGACGACGGAACGCTTCTTCCGGCGGCTGGCAGCACGGATTCTGAAACGAGCGAAGGCTTGAAGGCGGCGCTGGAAGGCATGCGGCTGAAAACGCCCGGCGAGGCAAAGGAAAAGCTCCGCTCGGTCTTCGGCATCAACTATACACGCTTCGACGACGATCTCAAGCAGGCGCAGAAGGATGCAGCGGCGCTGGAAAAGAGAATCAAAAAGCTTCCGGCGGATACGAAGCTCAAGCTCACAAACCGCGAGACGGTTCTGGCGGTAAAGGCGGAGTATGACGCGCTGACGGCGGACGCGAAGCTCTTTGTCAGCGAGGACGCGATCAGCCGGCTCAATGCCTGCCTCACGCGGCTTGCCGAGCTGGAAGAGGAAAACAAAGCGGAGCTTGTAAAGCTCGAGAAATTTAAGACCTGCATGACGCTTGTTCCGGTGCAGAGTGCGAACGTCAGGCAGAACGACGAGAAAGCCATCGAGGCGGCGCGGGCGGCTTACAATCAGATTACCGATAAGGACCTGCTCAAAACACTCAAGACGCTCTACAAGCAGCTGACGGCGGCAGAAAAGGCGCTCACCAAGAACCGCACGGCGGCGCAGAAGGTGCAGACGCAGATCGACGCGCTGCCGGATACATTGGCAAATCTGACGATTTCGCTTCGCAAGACGGTCGACAAGGCGCAGAAGGCATATGACAAGCTGACAGACGGGCAGAAAACCTTCCTCGAGGAAGGCTCCGAGGAAAAGCTTACCGCTTGCAGCCGCCGGATGGAGATTCTCCTGGACAATGAATCGCTCATCAAGGCGGCGGAGAAGGCTTGCAAGTCGGTGCCCACTGCCGAGCGTGTCCGCAAAACCGACAGCGCCAAGCTCGAACGGGCAAAGGCAGCCGTTGAAGCGGTTGAAGCGCAGGAAGCGCTTTTGAAGAAGGATGATAATCTGAAGGATCTTGTCCTGACCATCAGCAACAGAGCACGCTATGACGAGGCACAGGCGGCGTATACGAGCTATGAAGCAGAAGCGAATGCTTTCCGCAAGGCGCATCTGGAAAAGCTCCCTGCATCGCAGGACGTTGCGCTGGGCGATGCAGAGACGATCACAAGCGCCCGCACGGCGTACAAGGCGCTGAGCCGGAACGTGCAGAGCTTTATCGACAAGAAGGAGCTTTCCAATCTGACCGCCTGCGAAAAGCAGCTCAAGAAGGTGCAGTCGCAGGACAAGAAGGACCGCTCCGCGGCGGCAAAGGTTGAAAAGCAGATCTATAAGCTGCCCGATGTCGAGGCGGGAGAAATGGTCACGGAACGCAACGCAAAGGCGATCACTGCGGCAAGCAAGGCGTATGAGAAGCTGAACCGGAAGGAATATGTGTCCGAAGACGCGGTTTCTTATCTGGAAGCGTGCGAAGCCGCACTCGATGCGCTCTAAATCAAAACAGGCAAACGAAAAAGGACCCGGAAAGCAGAGCTTTCCGGGTCCTTCGCATATATGGATTCACTGGCGTCTGCCGCGGAAGAAGAAGGTGACGGTGAAGTAGAGCGCCAGATACAGCGCAATTGTCGCGCCGGCGGAGCAGCCGAGGTAATACGCGGTGACAAGCCCGAGCATGGCGCATACAAACGCGCCGAGTACGGAAAACAGATGATACTCGCGCAGATTCCGCGCGAGGTTCCGGGACGATGCGGCGGGCAGGACGAGAAGGGAGTTGATGACCATCAAGCCCACCCAGCTCATCGCGAGCGTGACGACGACGGCGATGCAGACCGTAAAGAGCGTCTGCGTTTTTTCCGTCGGAATGCCGCGCGAGGAGGCAAGCTGCGGATGCACCGCCGTCAGAAACAGCCGGTTTGCCGCAAAAATCCACAGAAGCAGCACGCCCAGCAGGACGAGCGCGAGTCTTCCGATTTCGCCCGGTGTGACGGAGAGAATGTCTCCAATGAGGTAGCGGTTGAATTTTGTGAAGCTGTTTCCGCCGAGCGTTGCGATGAAAATGCCGAGGGCGACCGCCGTGGAGGAAAAGACGCCGATGATCGTGTCTGCCGACTGGCGCGAGCGGCTGCGTACAAACGAGAATAGCAGCGCGAACGCCGCCGCCAGCGCCACCGCCCAGACGGTCGGCTGCATGGAGCCGCACAGTACGCCGATGGCAATGCCTGTAAAGCCCGAGTGACCGAGCGCGTCGGAGAAAAAGCTCATGCGTCCGGTGACGATCATGGTGGAAAGCAGCCCAAACAGCGGCGCCATGATGAAAACCGCCAGCAGCGCGTTCTTCATGAACGTCATGCGGAGAAATTCCAGGTGCGTCGCGTCGCACAGCGCGTACCAGATGCTCATTTCGCACCTCCCAGATGGAATGCCTGCGCGAATTCGTCCGAGTTCAGGACCTCCAGCGGCGTTCCCTTGCAGAGAATTTTCTCGCGCAGCAGAACGACCCGGTCGGCGTAGCGCGGCAGCATCGAAAAATCGTGGGTCGTCATGAGAATGGAAAGATCGTAGGTTTTGCGGATTTCGTCGAGCATGTCCATCAGAAGCTCCATGCCCTCGACGTCTACGCCGGAAAGCGGCTCGTCGAGAATGAGCATGTTGGGCATCGGCTCTAACGCCAGGGCAAGCAGCACCCGCTGCAGCTCGCCGCCCGAGAGCGTGCCGACGCGCTTGCCGATCAGGCTCTCGCCATGCACCCGCGCCAGACACGTCTGCACCCGCTCGCGCAGCGCCTTTCCCGCGCGCAGAAAGGCGGGGCGGCGGCTGATGCAGCAGGTGAAAAGATCGAGGACCGAAATGGGGTCTGCCGGGTCAAAGGCTGGGCTCTGCGGCACGTAGCCGATGCGAAGCTTTGTCTGCTTGCCGTCGGCGGAATGGAAGGCGATTTTGCCTTCGTACGTCCGCTGTCCGAGAATCGAGCGGATGAGCGTCGATTTTCCCGCGCCGTTCGGACCGATCAGCGCGACAATCTGCCCGCAGTGCATGTGCAGATTGATGTCGTCGAGAATCACATCGGTTCCGATTTTCACCGACAGGTGTTCGATTTTGAGGCAGCAGGCGTTTTCGCAGCCGCCGGTTCCTGTGTGTCTGTTGATCATCCGAGCGCTTCCTTTACGATGTCGATATTTTCCCGCATTGCCGCAAAATAGTCGCTATTGCTGATTGCCATGTCGAGCGTCCGAACCGCGCAGCCGGCTTCGTTTGCCACGACTTCCGCCGCGCCCGTTTCGCCGTTGGTCTCTGTAAAGACGGCAGGAATGCGGTTTTCTTCGACGATGGCGATGATCGCCTCCAGATCCTTTGCCGACGGCTCGCTGCCGGACTCGACCTCCATGGCAGCGGCAATCGTCAGAGAAAAGGCGTCTGCAAAATAGGAAAAGCCGTCGTGGAACGTGACGAGCTGGCGGCAGGAAAGACTGGTAAGCGCCTGTTCGCCGTAATCCTGCAGTTCCGAGAGCTTTTCACAGAACGCGGCGAGGTTTTCGGAAATCTGGTCGGCAAACTCCGGATACTGCGTGCCCAGTTCCTGCGCGGCAAGCTCTGCCGCCTGCACAAAGCGCATGGGGTCCAGCCACCAGTGCGGGTCCGCGCCGTCTTCTCCGGGAAGCGTATCGAGACCATGCGAGATGTCGATGCGTGTTTTCCCGCGCAGCACGTCCTCCATGAAGTCCTCCAGCCCCAGACCGCTTTCCAGCACGAGACCGGACTGCTCGATCAGTTCCATCTGGGAGACGGTCAGCGTGTAGTCGTGCAGACACGAGACGGGCTCGGAGATGAGAAGCCCCACGGAAAGACCTGTCCCATCGGTGAGCGCGCAGGTAAGCTGATAGACCGGCTGCGTGGTGGCAAGCAGGTCCGTCTTCGGATTGCCTTCCGGTTGCTCTTTTTTTGCGCAGCCCGGAAGGCAGACGAGGAGAAGCGCCGCAAGCAGCAGCGCGATCATTCTTCTGTTCATAAAAATCCTCAAAGCACATAAATTCGGAGCAAAACAGCTCTATCTTTCATTATACAAAACCTGTCAAGCCTGTGGGCAGAATAAGCGGCGGTTTTCTGCAAATCCTAACTGCATGAAAATTTTGCAAAGGGAGAGACTTTTATGGATTTCATGCAGACACAGACCTGTCAGAATCTGGCGCGCTCGTTTGCAGGCGAGAGCCAGGCGCGCCAGCGCTATACGCAGTATGCCCAACAGGCGAGAAAAGAGGGCTTTGAATATTTGGCGCGGCTTTTCGAGCAGACAGCCGGAAACGAACAGGCGCATGCGCAGGAGTTTCTGGAGAAGCTTCAGAAATACGGACGCCAGCCGATCGAGAACATCGAGCTTTCCGCGGGCTATCCCTATACGCTCGGCGTGACGATGGAAAATCTTCTGGAGGCGGCGAAGGGCGAAAACGAGGAAGCCGCGCACGTCTATCCGTCGTTTGCGAAAACGGCGCGCGAGGAGGGATATGCGGACGCGGCGGCGCTCTGGGAGAATATCGCGCGCATCGAGGCGATGCACCGGGATGTGTTTCTGGAAAGCTACAACCAGATGCAGACCGAACGGCTGTACCGCAAGGAGCGCCCGATTGTCTGGCGGTGCCTCAACTGCGGGTTTGTGCTGCTGGCGAAGGAAGCCTTCCGCGTCTGCCCGGTCTGCGGAAAGGACCGGGGCTGGGCGGAAGGCGACATTGAAACGCGGCGGCTCGGAAAAGAGGGCTGAAGGGCGCGGATTATTCCGCGATGTACCGGCTCTGTGCGAAGCCGTAGAGTCCATCGTAAAAGACCGAGTACCACTCGTCATACTGCGCCAGAATCCGGACCGGCGCGCCGTCCGGCATCTGTGCGAGAACCGGTCCTTCCGTGGACGGAAGCGCACGCAGGTTGAGACGACTCCCGTCCGTCCGGACGACAGCGTCCCGAAGCTGCCCCGGAATGAGAAACGGAAGCCCGAAGTACTCCGTTACGCCGAGGGACAACGCCTGCGCGATTTCATCGAGATTTCCGGTCAGCCAGTTTGCGTCGTCCGTGTTGTCGTGGTAGCCGAGTTCTGCCAGCACGGACGGCGCTTTCGTTCGGCGGACCTCGCCGATGGCAGTAGTAGGTCTCGCCTGCACGCGCTCGGGCAGCGGATAAATGGGCTTGATATTGTCGACAAGGATGTTTGCCATGCGAAGTCCGGCGGTGCTTGCCGGGTAATAGTAGAAGTCCACGCCGCGCTGCTGCCCGGCGAGCGCCTCAGGCGAAGCGTTGGAGTGGAGCGCGAGATGGAAGTCATAGTCGCCCTGATTCGACAGGCGGATTGCGCCCGCGGCGCCGGCAGCGGGGTCATTCCGGACGGTGTTGACGCCGCTTGCGTGCAGATACGGCTCCATCCGGTCGGCAAGCAGATTCATCCAGTATTCTTCGTTTCCTTCGGTGATGTAGGGGTTAAACTCCTGTGTGGAGGGGCTGAGAAACAAAAAGGGCATGGGATAACCGCCTTTCCTGAGCTTCCGGTGCGTGTGCGCCGGTCTTTTATGCTATGCGGCGCAGGGCAGAAGGGTGACAGAATGCCGGGTGCTTGGAAAGCTGTTTACATATGACAAGTTTTGTGATACGATATCAGGTAGAGCATCCGGAACATAAGACAAAGGAGAAGCGTATGCAGTACATCGTTTTGGATCTGGAATGGAATCAGCCATGGCCAGGCTCTTACAGCGCAAAGAAGGTCCTGCCCAGTCCGATTCGCGGAGAAATTGTCCAGATCGGCGCCGTCCGCATGCCCTTCGAGGGGACGGTTGCAGATGAATTTCAGATGCTGATCCGCCCGGCGTATTATAAGAAAATGAACCGTAAGGTCGCAAGTCTGACCGGCATCAGGGACGCAATTCTCAAGGAGCAGGGAAAGCCCTTTCCGGAGGCAATGCAGGCGTTTCGCGACTGGTGCGGCGAAGACAGCACCTTTCTGACCTGGGGCTTCGACGACATTGTGATTCTGAAGGAAAATCTCACGCTTTACGGCATGGACACGGCGTGGGTCGATAAATGGTATAACGCGCAGCTGATTTTCAACGCCCAGACCGACGGCTCGAGCGCGCAGAAGGCGCTGGGCTCGGCAATGCAGATCATGGGTATCGAGCCGACGAGACCTGCCCACGACGCGCTCGGAGACGCCTATCACACGGCGCTTATTTGCAGCAGACTTCGCCTCGGCGAGGGCATCGCCGCCTATGAGAAGGCGGCAAAGGAGCATGAGAACGGCTTTCACGGCGCGGAGCTTCCGGGCTGCCTTGCCCGCCATGTGAGCCACGGCTATGCCGATAAGCCCCAGGCGCTTGCGGCAATGGCGCAGGAGGAAAACGTCTGCCCCGTCTGCGGCGGGGCAATGACCTGCGGCAAGTGGTATCCCCAGCCCGGCAAGCGCTTTATGGCAATGGCGGCGTGCGGGCAGGATGGGGAATTTCTCGTGCGCGTGCGCCTCGCGGAGGACCCGGACGGGACGCTTCGCGCCAACCGGCTGGTCTACAGTCCGGACAGCGAGGCAGCGGAGAGCTACCGCCGCGTGAGTGAAAAGCCGCCCCATCGCCGTCGCCGGCGCGCGGGAAGATCGCGGGCGAAAAAGACAGGAGCAGAAAAACAGATACCGCAATAAAAATGTGCGCTTTCGCATTGCGAAAGCGCACATTCTGCATGTTAGTAGCCGAGCGATTCTTCAATCAGAATGACGTGCGTCTGCCCGATGCCGCCCATCGGACGCGCCAGCGTCACAAAGCCGCGGCAGATGCGCTCGGGGCTGTTGCAGTCATGACAGCGCATGGGATCGGCCAGCGCGCAGGGCGTTTTGCGCTGCAGGCGGCGGGCGTTCAGAGGCGCGGCGATGTTTCTCGCGCGGTTCATCGCGGAGGCGAGATCGGGCATGAGCTTGTTGACGCCCGCGACAATGTAGAGCGTCTCATGTCCATAAAGCATGGCGGCGACGCGGTTTCCGGTGCCGTCGATGTTGACAATCTCGCCGGTTTCCGAGACGGCGTTTGCCGAGGTCAGGTAGACCTGCGCGCTGCGGGCGTTTTCCCGCGCCTGTGCCGGCGCCTGCTTCCAGTGCCAGTAGACGGTATTGTTTTTTTGCAGCATTTCAAAAAGCTGCATCTGATCGAGCGTGATGCTGCCGCCGAAGCCGATGGTTTTGCCGGAAAGCTCCTGCGAAATGGCGTTTGCCGCCTCCTGCGCGGTCCGGAAGACGCGCACAGAAAAGCCGTGGGCGGTCAGATTTTTGACAGCGGTTTCAAGATTCATGGATCTGCCTCCTGTGTTTTTGATTTTATAACGATTCACGCCCGGCAAACGCGGCAAGAAGCTCGATTGCCTGCGCGTGCGTGATGGGAGCGGCGGAGCTGTTCGTTTCCTGCCCGAACAGCGCGCGGCAGAAGCCGGAAAAATCCTCCGGGGAAACCGGCTCGTCCGGGAAAAAGCGCCCGTCCGTTTGCTGCATGCACCCGCGCTCGAGCGCCAGCTCGATGGCGGCGGCGTAAGGGTGACGGCAGGGAACGTCGCGGCAGACGCGCGTGTTTGTCTGGACCAGCTCGATGCGCCGCGCCGCCGTCTTCCAGCCGAAGGCGAACATACACAGCTCCCCGCGGGTTAAGACCTGCTCCGGGCGGACGGTGTTGTCGCGATAGCAGACGCACCAGCCGGCGTCCAGCAGCGCCTTCGCGGGCGCAAACACCGGGCTTTCGGGCGAGAGGTCTGCAAACGGGCAAAGGGACAGCAGCTCCGAGACGGTCACGACGCGGTAGCCGTATTGCTGCAAAAGCGCCAGCTGCTTCGCAAGCGCCCGCGCAACCGGCGAGCGCCGCGCCATATTATACCCGTCCTTCTGGAAGATGATCTGCCCGCACAGGCAGTCCGGGTTCTGCGCCAGCGCGCGCTCCATGGGGGCGAGCATCGCGTCCACTTCCGCCTCAAAGCTTGCCAGCGGCAGCCAGCCTGCGCCGTCGAAGCTTGCCGCGAGATACTGGTAGCCGAGCAGCGCATGCGCGTCGTAGCTGGTAAAGCCGTCTTTTGTGCGGTCCACATAGTGCGGCGGGCGCGAGAGTTTGATTTCATAGCCATAGTCGCGGCGCATGAGCTCGTCGAGCCGCCGGAGGTCCTGCGTAACCGCGGCGAGATTTTCAAACGGCTGTCTGCCGCCGTAGACCAGCGGCTTCGGACCGTAGAGGACGTGGCGGTAGGTGTGGCTGGTGATTTCGTGCCCGCCGTCCAGAATGCGCCGGACAAGCTCCGGGCAGTGAACCGCGCCGCCGTCGGCGTCCTTCTGGATATCGGGATAGTGGTCGTATTTGATGCCGCCCCAGGATGCGGAGCCTTCTTTTCCGGGCTTGTCGGGGTAATTTTCCGAGGTGTCGCCGACAATATCAAATGTGCCGCGCGCGCCGAAAGCCTCCAGAGACTCCAGAAGCGACAGCGTCAGAGGCTTTCCGTCCTCAGATGGGTTTGCAGGCAGGCGGCACGGACCGTCGTCAAAGGTCATCGCGCAGACTCTCTGCGGAAGACTGACGCGCTCGATGCGGCGCACGGGGCTTAAGTATACCGGCGTGCGGGCGCGGATTTCATCCTGATAGCGGTGCTTGAGCTTTTTGGCAAGACCGATGGCTTTTGTCACAACGGACATGGCAGTTCTCCTTTATACGTGAAACACATCGCGCGCGATGCACGCGGCAAAATAGCACAGCGCCTTGCAGCGCGAGAGAATCGTGCCGCAGCTTTGCTCGCGGCGGATTTTGGACAGCCCCTTCCAGACCCATTTGCAGGCGCGGACCTCGACGGCACGGCAGTTTCCTGCCCGTAAGGCATCTTTCAGCGCGGCGGGCGACAGCTCGCAGGAAAACTCCGTCACGCAGCCGCCCAGCTCTCTGGCGTGGTGCGCGTCGGACCCGCCCGTTCCGGGAAGGGACAATTCCTGCGCCAGCCGCCGGGCCTTTTCGTTGGCGTCGGGCTTGAGCATTGCACGGGCGTTTGCGGTTTCGATGGCGTCGAAGCCGAGACCGGCAATCTCCTCGGGCGTCAGCTTCTGCGGCGCAAACGGGTGCGCCAGCACGGCAAGACCGCCGCAGGCGTGAATTGCGGCAATCGCCTGCGCAGGAGGCGGGAATTTTCCGAGCGCGGCAATATCGATGGGCGCGTCTAAAAACAGCCCCAGAATATGCCCATTCGCGGACGTAATTTCAACGCCCGGAATCAGAAGCAGGTCTTTACAATCCGGAAGCGGCGTACACCGGTCGTGGTCTGAAACGGTAATCGCGGAAAGCCCGCGCGCTCTGGCGGTCTCGATCAGCGCCTCGACGCTGCTTCTGCCGTCTGACGAGGCGCGCGAGTGGACATGCAGGTCGGCAAGCAGCATCATTTGCGCCCTCCCCGGTGAAAAAGATTGCGGAAGTACGCCCGCGCGGGCGCGGGGTCTTTGGGGTCGGCAATGCCGTTTTTGACGCGAGGGTTCAGGAAATCCGCCGCTGCGGCAAAAAACCTTCCGGGCTGTCCTTTTTTGAGGTAGCCGAGTCCGGCGGCAAAATCCGCCGGATAATATGCCATTTTCACATGCTGCGCAGCAAGCGCCTGCGGCAAAGCAAGCCCTGCTGCAAGGCAGAACCAGCTGTAGGAAAAGTCGGTCTTTGCCGCGCGCGTGAGCGGGAAGGTTCCCCAGACGCGGGGGTTTACCTCCAGAAGGCGGGGGCTTCCGTCGGATGCGCATTTGAACTCAAACATCGCAGGTCCCGTGAACCCGGTTTCGCGGACAAGCGATTTGGCGAAGGCGGGAAGATCGCCCCGCGAGACGCTCTCGCAGCAGCTCGAAGGTCCGCCGGAGACCGGGTATTCGCGCACACGGCGGTGGCAGAGACTACGATAAACTGCGCCGTCCTTTGCCAGAACCGAGCAGCCGAACGCCGCGCCCGGTAAATATTCCTGCACGATGGGGTCTTCGTTTGTAAGCGCTTTGAAATGGTGAAAGGCGGCTTCCAGCTCGTCTTTTGTGCGGCAGATACGGTAGCGCTGGGATGCGGTCAGTCCGAAGCTTTCGCCGCAGTGCGGCTTGACCGCGCAGGGAAGCGGCACGCGGAAGAAAAACGCCTCATCCGCTTCCTCCGGCTGGCGCTCGAAGCTTTCCGGAACCGGAATGCCAAGCGTTTTTGCCAGCGCGGAAACAGCAGCCTTGTCGTTGAAAAGCGCCAGCTGCGAGGGTGTCGCGATGCAAAGCCCCGCGACGGCGGAAAAAGCATCGCGGCTCCGGCTTACCATGGCAAGCGTCTTTGCACCTACCGGCAAAAGCGCGGGCTTTTTTCCCCCTTTTTCCAGTACCTCGCGGCAAAGCGCAAGAAGCGCAGCTTCATACGCCTCGTCCGGCAGACGGACGCACTGCGCCGCACCGCGGCTTGCAAAACCGACGGGGTTTTCGATCGACGCTTTCTCGCACACAACCACGCGCACGCCGCAATCGAACAGGTCCCGGATGAGCGAGACGGACATCCGGTAATGCGCGTCGGTCACAATGGCGGTCATGGCGATTCTCCTTCAATCTAAGATACTCCCTATTATACCGGTTTTTCCGGAAAATGCAACAAAGAGGCTGCCGCACGGCAGCCCCCGATTGTTACAGACCTGCGATATGGATGATGCCCTTGCACAAAAGCGCGACGATGCAGCACGCAGTCACGACGCCGGCTCCGATGGAGAGCATGGCGTGCGAAAGCCGCCGCCCCAAAAGCGCCGCAACCAGCGCGCCGGTCCATGCGCCCGTGCCGGGCAGCGGAATGGCGACAAACAGATACAGTCCCAGCAGCTCTGAGCGCTTGATGCGCGCAGATTTTGCCCTGCCCCGGCGCTCTAACCAGCAGGCGGCGGACGCGAGCCGTCCGCCCCGGCGCTGCATCCACGCTAAAATCCGGCGCAGGAACACAATGACAAACGGCACCGGCAGCAGATTTGCCAGAATGCAGGAGGGATATAAAAGCGCCTGTGGAATGTCGTGCGCCAGAGCAAAGGGAATCGCGCCGCGAAGCTCGCTGACGGGCGCCATGGAAAGAAGCAGCGTAAACAGATAGTCGTGAAGCGTCATAGACCTGTCCTTTGTGTGAAAATTGGAAGCTACGCGCGGCTGTGGGTTTCCAGATAGCCGGAGAGCGCCTCAATGAGCCGGTTTTCGCGCAGCCGGTTGACGCCGAGCTCTTCCAGCACCGAGCGCGCGCCGGACTTTACCAGAAGCTTCAGCGTATCGGAAAGCGCCTTGCGCGTGGGCTTATCAAGGCTTTGCAGCGCCTTGACCATCGCAGAGGCGGTTTTGAGCCCGCCCTCCTTAAGGTCTGTGAGGGTGCTTGCGTCGGTGCAGGTAAGGATGTCGAAGAGCGTGTCGACAAACTGTACGCGCTGCGGTCCAGTCAGCCCGCGCAGAAACGACCGCAGCGTCTGGTCCATGATTCTGCCGCCCTCGGCAAGCTCCGTCAGATGCTCGAAGCGCTCGCCCAGCACCTGCCACGAAAAGCCGTCGTGCTGCATGAGCCCGATCTGCGTGCTGCGCACGACCTGATACGCCTCTTCATGCTCCAGAAGCATGCCGACGACCGAAGATTCCGGCAGCAGCGTCGTGATTTTGCCCGCAATCCGGTGATGCTCGGGAAGCTCCAGCAAAGATGCATAGAAGCCGGGACCGTCGTTGTTGTAGACGGCAAGAATCTGCTTCTGCACCGTTTCGCCGCAGAAGACCGCCGCATACACCGCGAGGTTGCCGCCCTTGGAGTGTCCGCCGACCAGAAGCGGGCGGAACGGAAGCGCGGCTGCTGCCTGCCGCAGATAGTCCGCCGCGTAGCGCTGCGCCGGAATTTCCGGCGTGAACGCCATGTTGAAGTCTTCCTTCCAGCCGACAATCGTGTCGTCTGTGCCGCGGAAGGCGACATAGGCGCTGCCGTCCGGCAGGAGCATTGTCATGGCGGAAAACTGCGTCTGCGTTTGCGCGTCAATCCGGTTCACATAGCCGATCAGGCGAACATCGGAAAAGCGCGCGGTCTTCGCCGCCTTCTGAACCAGCACCGGAATCTGGTCCGGCACCAGAACGCCCATATCGGTGGTCGGATGCGCGGCAAAATAGGCGTCCCATGCCTCGCAGAGCGTGACGGGCTGCGTCTCAAAGCCCGCAGGCGCAAAGCCGGAAAGGTCCAGATAGCAGATTTCTGCGAGAATCAGATTGTCCACCTCGTTGAACGCGCGCTCGGAAAGCGTCAGATCGCCCCGCCAGTCGAGATAGTCGAGAATGTTTGCCATAGCTTCCTCCGGATGTTGTGATCATGAGGCTATCATACACGTTTTTTTCCATCGGCTCAAGGAAAAAACGGCTAAATTTTTCTTAAGATTTTCTGTTCGCGAAAAATTTCTCAGCCTGGAACGCTTCAACATATAAACCTATTGACTTAGTAGGGAATATGTGCTATGCTTGCAGCAAAGAGAAGAACCAACAAGAAAGGAGCCAATCCTATGATGAAGATTTACGCAGACAATGCCGCGACGACCAAGATGAGCGGCACCGCGCTGGAAGCGATGCTTCCGTATATGACGGAGCATTTCGGAAACCCGTCGAGCCTGTACACGATCGGACAGGAGGCAAAGGAGGGTCTGGAGGCGGCGAGAGCCACCGTCGCAGCGTGCATCGGCGCGCAGCCCAGAGAAATCACCTTCACCTCCGGCGGCAGCGAAGCAGACAACCAGGCAATCCGCTCGGCGGCGCTGCTCGGCGCGAAGAAGGGCAAAAAACACATCATATCGACCAAATTTGAGCATCACGCGGTGCTGCATACGCTTGCAAAGCTGGAAAAAGAGGGCTTCGAGGTGACGCTGCTGGACGTGCATGAAAACGGGCTTGTCACCGCGCAGCAGGTCAAAGACGCCATCCGCGAAGATACGTGTCTGGTCACGATCATGTTTGCCAACAACGAAATCGGCACCATCCAGCCCATCGCGGAAATCGGCGCGGTCTGCCATGAAGCAGGCGTTCTGTTCCACACCGACGCGGTGCAGGCGGCAGGACATGTTGCCATTGATGTAAACGCGATGCACATCGACATGCTCTCGATGTCTGGTCACAAGTTCCACGGCCCCAAGGGCGTGGGCGCTTTGTATGCACGGCGCGGGATTATCCTCACCAACATCATTGAAGGCGGCGCGCAGGAGCGCGGCAAAAGAGCCGGCACCGAAAATGTCCCCGGTATCGTCGGCATGGCGGCGGCACTGAAAGAGGCATGCGAGCATCTGGACGAAAACGCACAGAAGGTTTCCGCGCTGCGCGACCGGCTGATCGAGGGTCTCTCCGAGATTCCGCACTGCGCGCTCAACGGCGCAAAAAGCCCGCGCCTGCCCGGCAACGTGAACTTCTGCTTTGAGGGCATTGAAGGAGAGAGCCTTCTTCTGCTTCTCGATGCAAAGGGCATCAGCGCCTCGTCCGGCTCTGCCTGCACGTCCGGGTCTCTGGACCCCAGCCACGTGCTGCTTGCCATCGGCCGGCCGCACGAGGTGGCGCACGGTTCGCTGCGGCTGACGCTCTGCGAGGAAAACACGATGGAACAGGTCGAGTACATGCTGGAAGCAATTCCGCAGGTCGTGACGTATCTGCGCAACATGTCTCCTGTGTGGAAGGAACTCGAATGCGGCGAAAGGCAATTCGTGCTGTAAGTTGGATGTAAGGAGGAACAAAGGCTATGGCACTTTATACCGATATTGTGATGGATCATTTCATGAATCCGAGAAACGTGGGAAGCATTGAAAATGCGGACGGCGTCGGCGAGGTCGGCAACGCCAAATGCGGCGACATCATGAAGATGTATCTGAAAATCAAGGACAACAGAATCGAGGATGTGAAGTTCGAAACCTTCGGCTGCGGCAGCGCGATTGCCTCCAGCTCGATGGCGACCGAGATGATCAAGGGCAAGACGATCGAAGAGGCGCTTGCCGTGACCAACAAGGACGTGGTCGACGCGCTGGGCGGTCTTCCAGCGCATAAGCTCCACTGCTCCGTGCTTGCCGAGGAGGCAATCAAATCCGCCGTCAAGGATTACTACGACAAGAACCATATCCCCTACGATAAGAAGAAGTTCCCCGCATGTGAGAACTGTGAGTCCTGCAGAATGGTGTAAATGAAAAACGAACGCCCGCGAAGCACAGCTTCGCGGGCGCTTTTTGCATTAAATTAAAGAGAAATCGTGGTGCCGGTTTTGCCGGCGATGCCGTCCTTGGCTTTTTCCAGGAGCGTGATGAGTGCGGTTCTGCCGGGCTTGGACTCGGCGAACTTGACCGCTGCTTCGACCTTCGGAAGCATCGAGCCGGGCGCAAACTGCTTCTGGGCGATGTACTCGCGCGCCTCGGCGGGCGTGAGGGTGTCCAGCCCCTTCTGATCGGGTTTGCCGAAGTTGATGGCGACCTTTTCAACCGCCGTCAGGATGATCAGCATGTCGGCGTCGAGCTGCTCTGCCATGCACTCGGAGGCAAAGTCCTTGTCGATGACTGCGGGCACGCCCTTGAGGTGGTACTTGTCTTCCCAGATCACGGGGATACCGCCGCCGCCGGCTGCGATGACCGCATGCTTTGCGTTCATCAGCGCGCGCACGGTTTCAATCTCCACAATCTCCACGGGCTTCGGGCTTGCAACGACCTGACGCCAGCCGCGACCTGCGTCCTCGGCAACGTCAATGCCCTTTTCTGCCGCCAGCTTCTTTGCCTCTTCCTCGGTCATGAACGCGCCGATGGGCTTGGTCGGGTGCTGGAAGGCGGGGTCTTCGGGGTTGACGACGACCTGCGTGAGAACGGTTGCGCAGTGGATGCCGAGTCCGCGGCGGTCCAGCTCTTCACCGATCATGTTCTGCAGATCGTAGCCGATGTAGCCCTGGCTCATGGCGACGCAGACGGAAAGCGGCATGATATCGCTCTTCGCCTCCTGCTTGTGGTAGGCGGCGAAGGCGTTCTGGATCATACCGACCTGCGGTCCGTTGCCGTGGGCGATGACGACCTCATGACCGTCTTCAATCAGGTCAGCGATTGCCTTTGCGGTGACATGGACCGCGTCCATCTGCTCATGCAGGTTCTTGCCCAGCGCGTTGCCGCCGAGGGCGATGACAATTTTTTTTCCCATTTTCAAAATCCTCGTCTTGCTGTATTGGTGTTGGAAAATGGCGAGAGCAGCGCGCTCCCGCCATATGTATCCTTTCTGTCCGCGCGGGGCGATCAGAAATTCTTTCTCTTGTTGTCGGAAGCGTCGAGATCCATCAGCGCCTTGACCGGGTCCTTGACCTGCGCCAGGAAGATCATGGCGGCGATGATGTACGGCTTGTAGGAGGCCTGCTTGTAAAGCGGCACCAGATAGCGGTCAAACACGGAGTTGTCGACTTCGCCCTCGGCGCAGGAAAGACCGGAAATGTCGGCGGGCAGGCAGTGCAGGTACAGGGCCTTGCCGTCCTTGGTGAGCTTCATCATTTCTTCGGAGCACGTCCAGTCCTTGTGCTCGGCGTTCTGGGCCAGCAGCTGCTTTTCCAGCTCGTCGATGCCCTTCTGGTCGCCCTTGACATAGAGCTCGGAGCGCTTTTCCATCGCCTTAAACGGAGCCCAGGACTTCGGATAAACGATATCGGCGTCCTTGAAGGCTTCCGCCATCGAGTTGGTCTTGTGGAACTTGGAGCCGTACTTTTCGCAGTTCTGGCGGGCAATTTCCTCGACCTCGGGGAACACGTCGTATCCTTCCGGATGGGCCAGGGTGACGTCCATGCCGAAGCGGGTGAACA
>CALERM010000119.1 GCA_937907715.1 uncultured Clostridia bacterium | reverse complement strand
CGATGCGCGCGTGCACCGGCAAGGAGATCTGCATGGAGTGGCTGTATCACATCGGCGTGCCGGAGGGTGAAATTGAAGACTTAGCCACCAACAGCGCCAACACGGTACCCGTCATGATGCCGTATATCGATGCGTTCTTCATGCCGCGCGCCTATGGCGACCGCCCGAAGGTGGTGCCCGACGGCTCGGTCAACTTCGCCTTCCTCGGTCAGTTTGCCGAGACGCCGCGCGACACGATCTTCACGACCGAATATTCCATGCGCACCGGCATGGAGGCGGTGTATACGCTCTGCAGCGTTGACCGCGGCGTGCCGGAGGTCTGGGGCAGCGTCTATGATGTGCGCGCGCTGCTGGACGCAACGGTCAAGCTCCGCGACGGCAAGAAGGCGACGGATATGAAGCTGTCTCTTGCCGAGAAGCTGGCGGTCAAGAAGGTACTCGAGAAAATCGAGGGCACCGACATCGAAAAAATCCTGAAGGAATACAACGTCATCTGAGTTTCCCGAGATTCGGGAAAGCATTTGTGAGATAGGCGCAGCAGGGGCAGGAAACGATGTTTCCTGCCCTTGCGGTCTTGTCAAGCATCACGCACAATGATATAATATATTCCGATGCCGCAAAGCGGCAAAACACGGAAAGGAAACGATTGCATGGAGCTGCACGCAAAACTGGTTCGCGCCCAGCTGAATTTTTTCAAGCCCTTCGTCGCCAATTGTTCGCTGGAGGTCACCCGCAAGGGGCAGGACAAGCTGGGCGAGCTGATGACGGCGATTCACAAGCGGGAGGTCTATGTCCGCGAGCATGATTTCGGGGGCTTTCATGGCGCGTGGCTGATGCCGAAGGACAAGCGGCGCACGGGCGTTGTTTTGTACCTGCACGGCGGCGGCTATACCTGCGGCAATCTGGAATACGCCAAGGGCTTTGCCGCGACGCTGGCAGACGAGTGCGGCGTGCGCGTGTTCTGCGCGGCATACCGGCTGGCGCCGGAAAGCCGGTTCCCGGCGGCGCTGGACGATGCAGTGGTGAGCTATCAGTACCTGCTTTCCAAGGGCTATGCGCCGAGTCAGATTCTTCTTTGCGGCGAGTCGGCAGGCGGGGGACTGATTTACGCGCTGTGCCTGAAGCTCAAAGCGCTGAAGCTGCCGCTGCCGTGCGGTCTTATCGGCATTTCCCCGTGGACCGATCTGACGCAGTCGGGGAAAACCTTTGAAGAAAACCGCGACAACGATCCGTCGCTTTCCGAGGAGCTTCTGAACTTCTATGCTGCCTGCTATACGGACGATGCGAAAAATCCCCTCTGTTCGCCGCTGTTCGGCGATCTGTCAGATCTTCCGCCGTCGCTGCTGTTTGCGGGGGGAGATGAGATTCTGCTGGACGATGCGAGAAGGCTTCACGAAAAGCTGCTGGACGCGGGCTGCAAAAGCCAGCTTCACATCGCGCCCGAGCGCTGGCATGCCTATGTGCTGTACTGCCTGGCAGAAAACATGCAGGACGATTTTGAAGCGATCAATCATTTCCTGGACACGACGCTCTCGCCGGCAAAAAGCCTGCGGTGGATGAAGCTCGACAACGCGGCGAAGATTTACCCTGCGGCGAAGCGGCGCACCTGGACCAATTATTTCAGGCTGTCTGCGAATCTTTCAGAGCCGGTTGACCTTCCGGTGCTGCGCGCGGCGCTCGATGTGACCGTGCGGCGGTTTCCGTCGATGGCGGTGCGGCTGCGCCGGGGCGCGTTCTGGTATTATTTAGAGCAGATTCCCAAAGCGCCGGAGATTCAGGCGGAGAAAAGCTGCCCGCTGCAGCATGTGCCGTTTGACAGTGTCCGAAAATGCGCGTTCCGGGTGCTGGTGTACAAGGACCGGATTGCGGTAGAGTTTTTCCATGCCGTTACCGACGGCACGGGCGGGCTTATTTTCCTCAAGACGCTGCTGGCAGAGTATCTGAGTGAAAAATACGGCATCAACGTTCCGGCGGAAAAGGGCGTGCTCGGAAGACTTGAAGAGCCGGACGAGGAGGAACTGGAAGACAGCTTTCTGCGCTATGCCGGAGATGTCAAGGCAAGCCGCCGGGAGGCGACTGCCTGGCACCTGAGCGGCACGCCGGAGCCGGACGGCTATGTGAATCTGGTGACGATGATGCTGCGCGTGCCGGAGGTGAAGGCGTGCGCGAAAGAGCACGGCGTTTCGGTGACGGAGCTTCTGTGCGCGGCGATGATGCAGGCGCTGGACAATCTGCAGGCGGAAAAGGTTCCTAACCGGCGGCACAGAAAGCCCGTCAAGGTGACGGTGCCGGTGAATCTTCGGAAGCTGTTTCCGAGCCAGACGCTGCGCAATTTTTCCTCCTATGTGAACACGGAGATTGACCCGCGCCTCGGAAGCTACACGTTTGAGGAAATTTGCCAGCTGGTCCACCACACGATGGGACTCGGCAACGACGCAAAGACCATGCGCGCCAAAATTGCGACAAATGTGGCAAGCGAAAAGTCGCCGGTGCTGCGCGTGATGCCGCTGTTTGTCAAGAATATCGCGATGAAGGCGGCGTTTGATGCGGTGGGCGAGTGTAAGGCATGTCTTTGCCTGTCGAACCTCGGCGTGGTGCAGGTGCCGCAGATCATGAAGCCGTATATCCGGCGGTTTGATTTTGTGATCGGACCGCAGGCGAACGCGCCGCACAACTGCGGCGTCGCGACCTGGGGCGATACGATGTATGTCAGCTGCGTGCGCAACATCAAAGAGCCGGAGTTGGAGCTGCATTTTTACCGGGTGCTGCAAAGCCTTGGACTGCATGTATGTGTGGAGAGCAACGCCAGATAACTTACCCAGAGAGAAAGGAACACGGGATATGTATTGTGTCAATTGTGGGGTAGAGCTTGCCGACAGCGAAACGGTCTGTCCGCTTTGCGGGACGCGGGTGTTCCACCCCGATCTTCCAAGAAAGCAGGCGCCTTCCCCCTATCCGGCAGACCCGCACGGAAAGCCGGAGGAGGTCAACCGGTCGGGGATTCTGTTCGTGCTGACGATGCTGGCGCTGCTGCCGGCGGTGATCTGTCTGCTGTGCGACTGGCGCATCAACGGCGGGATTGTCTGGTCCGGCTACGCCGCGGGCGCAATTGGGCTTTTGTATGTGCTGATTGTGCTGCCGATGTGGTTCAAACATCCCAACCCGGTCGTCTTTGTGCCGGTGGATTTTGCGGCAATCGGGCTGTATCTTCTGTATATCGATCTGGCGACAAAGGGCGGCTGGTTTTTGTCGTTCGCGTTCCCGGTCACGGGGGCAATCGGACTGCTTTTAACGGCGGTGGTGGCGCTGGTACGCTATGTCCATGCGGGATATCTGTATATCTTCGGCGGTGCGCTGCTGCTGTCCGGGGGTCTCGCGGTTCTCATTGAGTTTCTGATCAATGTGACCTTCGGCATCCATAAGGCGCTTTTGTGGTCAATCTACCCGCTGGCGGCAGGCGTGATTCTGGGCGGCATGCTGCTCGTCATCGCGATCTGCAAGCCCCTGAGAAAATCGCTGCACCGAAAATTCTTCTTTTAAGAAAAAGACGCGAAAAGCCGCATTCCGGTCGGAATGCGGCTTTTGTATGGAACTGTTTTTTTGGGGGAGGGGAGAGCGGAAGACTCAATCCATGATTTTCAGCGCGTGGCAGGAGCCTTCGCCGAGCGTCTGCTCAACGCCCGCCTTGAATTCTGCAAAACGGTCATTGGGAACGAAAGCAAGCGCGGTGCCGGCAAAGCCGCCGCCGTGGACTCTGACGGCGCCCTCGCCGTTCAAGAGCTTCTTACACAGTGCAAGCGTAAACGCCATTTCCTGATGCTTTGCCGCGCCGAGCGCAGTCACATTCTGAAGCTTCAGCCACGAAGAACGACCCGAGTCGTTGACGTAGGTCAGGAAGGCGCTGAAATTGTCGTTGTGCAGCGCGCGGACCTGGAACTTGACACGCTGGTTTTCCTCGAAGAAGTGCATCGCACGCAGCACGGCACGGTCGCCGCAGCTTTCGCGCAGGGCGGGAAGGGAGGCGTAGAATGCCTGCTCGTCGACGTCGTTGAGGACCTCCTTGCCAAAGAACGCCGCAACCTGCTTCATCTCCGTCGGAATGGCGGCATACTCGTCGGTGAGGTCGGCGTGGCTGGCGTGGGAGTCGATGATACACAGGGTGTGCCCGCAGTGGGCAAAGTCAAAGTCGACCTTTTCCACAATCGGCGCTCTGGGGTCTGCAAAGTCGATGAAGACCAGACCTCCGACCGACGACGCCATCTGGTCCATCAGACCCGAGGGCTTTCCGAAGTAGACGTTTTCGGCGTACTGCCCGATCTGGGCAATCTCGATGGCGGAGAGCTTATTCTCAAAGAACAGACCGTTGAGGATTCTGCCGATCAGAACCTCGAAGGCGGCGGAGCTGGAAAGACCGGAGCCAGGCAGAACCGTGGAGCGGACCTTTGCGTCGAAGCCGCAAAGCTTGCAGCCGCGCGCCTGGAACGCTGCGGCAACGCCGCGCACGAGAGCGGCGGTCGTATTCTTTTCGGATTCATGGACCGACAGATCGTCCAGATCGACCGTAACGGGTGCGAAGCCTTCGGAGTCGATGAGAATCAGGTGTGTGCCGTTGAGGCGGACCTCGGCCTGTGTCTGCATGTCAACAGCTGCGGCAAGCACACAGCCGTGCTGATGGTCGGTATGGTTGCCGCTGATTTCGGTGCGACCGGGTGCGGAAAAGTGATAAAGCTGTTCCATCATAATACCTCCATTTCCACCGGAAGGGCGCGGGCAGCGCAATTCCCGGAAGAATGTTTATCTCCCGGACATTATAATACGTATGGACCGGTATGGCAAGTTTTGCGCCTGCAAAAAACGTTGGATTGCGTGGATTTCAGTAATCTTCCACAAAAAAAGCGTGCGAAAAAGCTGCCCGGACATGCAAAAACACGCCTGTAGGCACATTGCCGCAGGCTTTTTCGTGGATTATGCATCTGTGATTTGTTTTGGTTACTTTGCAGGCGCGTTCGGAATATCGCCGACGCCGTTGAGCACCAGCTGCGGACGATACGGGAACTTCTTGATATCGGCGCGATCGGTCACGCCCGAGAGGACCAGCGCAGTGTAAAGACCTGTTTCGATGCCGGCTACCATGTCGGTGTCCATGCGGTCGCCGATCATGACGGCGTCCTCCGAGTGTACGCCCAGAATCCGAAGCCCGGTGCGCATCATCAGCGGATTCGGCTTGCCGACAAAATAAGCGGTCTGTCCGGTCGCCATTTCAATCGGCGCGATCATTGCCCGGCACGCCGGAATGATGCCATCTTCGGCTGGACCCGTGAGGTCGCTGTTCGTGCCGATGAGCTTTGCACCCTTGAGCACCAGACGCACTGCCTTGAGAATGTTCTCGTAGTTGTAGGAATTGCCCTCGCCGATGATCACATAGTCGGGGTCGACATCGTTCATAGTGATGCCCTCGTCGTGAAGCGCCATGATCAGTCCCGCGCCGCCGATGACGTATGCACTGCATCCGGGCGCCTGGGAGCTGATGAATCTTGCCGTCGCAAGCGCGCTCGTGTAGAAGTGGCTTTCATCGACATCGAGTCCCATACGCCCCAGCTTCTGCTGCAGCTCCTTCGGAGAGCGCTCCGACGAGTTGGTCAGAAACAGGAAGTGCTTGTTTTCCCGGTACAGCCAGTCGACAAATTCCTTGACCCCCGGCAGCAGCCGGTTTCCGTGGTAGATCACGCCGTCCATATCGCAGATGAAGCCCTGCTTGGCGCGCAGCGTCTCGAGTCCGCTCTGCAAATGTTCCTTGTTTTCCATATTGCTTGTCTTATTTGTATCCATATCATTCCTCCTTTTGCTCTGAGTTTAATTTTACTTTACAATCTATATCATAACAGAAAATTGTAAAACAGGGAAGCAAAACTTTGTAAAATCCGCGCAAAATCGCAAAAATCCTGCGGACCGTGATTTTACAGTCCGCAGGATGCGCGTTACAAAGAGAAAACTCAGCGGGGGAGCGGAAGTGTGACGCGGATTTCCGTGCCGCTGCCGACCTGACTTTCCAGCTCGACCTTGCCGCCGTGGTACATGGCGGCGTGCTTGACGATGGAGAGCCCCAGCCCAGTGCCGCCGGAGGCTTTGGAGTGGCTCTTGTCGACGCGGTAGAAGCGCTCAAATATCCGGCTCTGATGCTCGGGGGCGATGCCGATGCCGGTGTCGAGGACCGAGACGACGGCGTCCTGCGCGCGGCTTTCGACGTGGATGCGGACGCTTCCGCCGGGGCGGTTATACTTGATGGCGTTGTCGCAGAGGTTATAGAGCATTTCGTATAACAGCCGGCGCACGCCAAACACTACGGCGGTCTGACCGTCGACGCTGATGGTAAGCGAGAGCTTGTCTGCCGCCGGACGAAGGTCTTCCGCGACCTCGCCTGCCAGAGACAGGAGCTCCACATTTTCCTTCGGCATTTCCACGCCTTCGTCAAGCTGCGACAGGCGGATGATGTCTGCAATCAGCGCGACAAGACGCTGCGCCTCGGTGCGGATGTGTCCGATGAAGCGCGGCATATCCTCGGGCTTGACCATGCCGTTTTCAATCAGCTCTGCGCTGCCGATGATGCCCTGCAGCGGCGTTTTGAGCTCGTGCGACACATTTGCCG